>DQVN01000045.1 GCA_015661715.1 Sulfurivirga caldicuralii | reverse complement strand
CTCAGGGGAGAAGTCCACACAATATCATAACGCCGCTTGATCAGACGGCGGCGCATCTGCCCCATGCCCTTTTTACTCAAGGGGCTGTCGGTGCGACGACCACGGAGAAAAACCGCATCCACGCACTCGCCATGGCGTAGCAGGTCAATGCGCATCGCTGACCCCAGCCTCATCAAAGGTGGCCATCTCCCCATGCAACCGACAGGCCAGCTGTATGACGGGTACGGCCATGGCTGCACCACTGCCTTCGCCCAAACGCATCTCCAGATCCAGCAGCGGCCGCACGCTGAGTGCAGCAAACACCGCCTGTTGAGCGGGCTCTTCGGAGCGATGCCCCCAAAGCAACCACCCTTTCAGTTCGGGGGCGACACTGCAAGCGGCCAGGGCAGCGGCGGCAGCGATGACACCATCCACCACCACCGGCAGCCCCACCTGACCACAGGCCAGATAGGCGCCCATCAGTGCCGCCAGCTCCAGTCCACCTACTTCCTGCATGGCTGTCATAGCATCTGCTTCCTTATCCAGCCGCGCCAAGGCCCGCTCAATCACCGCCGCCTTGCGCGCCCGACCGGCTTCATCCACGCCGGTGCCCGCCCCGACAATCTCCGCTGCTGACGCGCCAGTGAGGGCGGCGACCACCGCTGTGGCCGCGGTGGTATTGCCAATACCCATCTCGCCCCCGATAAACAGGTCAGCACCAGCTGCTTGGGCCCGCTGCACCGCCTGTTCACCGACCTGCAGAGCCTGACGCAACTGATCCGATGTCATGGCTGCAGTATGGGCCAGATTGGCCGTCCCTGATGCCACTTTGGCGATGATCAGCCCTTTCGCCTGTGCCAACTCAGCCGCCACCCCCACATCCACCACCTCTAAGGATGCACCCACATGCCGAGCGAGCACAGAGATGGCCGCACCGCCTGAGAGGAAGTTCAACATCATCTGGGCGGTAACGGCCTGCGGAAAGGCGGATACCCCTTCAGCCACCACCCCATGATCCGCCGCAAACACGCTGATCCATGGGCGCGCTATCTCAGGGCACACCCGCCCCTGCATCCCGGCCAAGGCAATCGCAATTGCCTCCAACTGCCCTAGCGCACCAGCCGGTTTAGTCAAACGTGCCTGACGCGCCCGCGCAGCCTGCTGCGCCTGTTCATCCAATGGGTGTATGGGTATGTTCATTTCACCTCCTTGACGGTTACCGGTATGCCGGCCACCATCAGCGTCACACGCCCGACCTGGGCAGCAATGCGCTGATGCAGCCAGCCTAACTCATCCACAAAATGCCGACTCAGGGCGGTGGCGGGCACCACGCCCATGCCGATTTCATTGCTGACCAGAAAAACAGACTGGGACAAGGTGGGAAGTGTTTGCAACAGTGCCTCAACGGCATCCATTCGCTGTGTCTGCATGCAGTTAAGCAGCCAGAGTGTCAAACAGTCAATGATAATGCAGTGATCGGTGGGCACCTGTGTCAGAGCGGCGGTCAGATCCACCGGCACCTCCAGCGTACACCAGTGGGCAGGACGCACCTGGCGGTGGTGCTCAATACGCTGGGCCATCTCCAGATCCTCAGCACGGGCGGTGGCGATGAAAGTGACCGGCGTTCCCTTAGCCTGGGCCAACTGCTGCGCATAGCGGCTTTTGCCCGAGCGGGCACCCCCTAAAATCAGGTGATGCTCACCGCTGGGCATCATCCCGCCGCGCCACTTCGGCCAACCCTTGCAGCACCAAATGCGGCGTCACCACCAGCTTGGGCAAAGCCAATAAATCTGCCAATTGCTGCGCCTGACCGCCGGTCATCACCACCGTCAGCGGCTGCTTGCCTGCCTGTTCCTGCAAGTCAGCATGGAGCATCTGCACAAAGGCCGCACTCATGTAATGGGTACCGGCCACAATGGCCTCCCGGGTGGTGCGCCCCAGCCCCTGCGCCTCCTGCACAGCCGGTGAGCGGGCCATGGCGCTGGCCAACTGATCGGTATTCTGGGTCAGGCAGCGCTGCATCATCTGCACCCCCGGCACGATCATCCCCCCCTGGTGCTGCCCTTTCTGCAGCAAGTCCACGGTCAAGGCTGAACCCACATCCACCACCATCAACTGGGGGGCTCGATGATGGCGCCATGCGCCAATCAACGCCAGCCAACGGTCTACGCCCAGAAGGCTGAAATCCGCATAGCCATTGCGCACACCACAGCACGCAGGCTCGGCAAACACCATACGATAGGTGCCAAATCGAGCCGCAAGCGCTTGCAGCAGCGGATAGAGCGCCGCGCGGGGGCCCACATTGGCGACCCAGCATGTTGCCTCCTCCAACCCGGGTAAGGCAGTCTCAATCTGCTGTACAACAGCATCTGCCTGTGCCGGCCAGTCCAACCAGCCACCGAAGTGAAATTGTGTCTCAGCATCCAGCCAGCCCCATTTCAGGGCGCTGTTGCCTATATCGAATAGAAGTTTCAAGGCGAGCCTGTTGGTTATGCAAAACGGCGCTTATGATACAAAAAACCCTGGCTCAGCGCCCAGCTCTCACCATTCAATAACGGGAAACCGGTTGTCTATTTCCGCCGCCTTGCTGCGCTCGCGGCAATAGATAAATTTCCACGCGGCGGTTCATGGCGCGACCCTCCGGCGTACTATTGTCTGCAATGGGCTCCATCTCACCCTTGCCTCGCGTGACAATGCGATGGGCGGGAATGCCTTTATGCACCATATACTCTTTAACACTGTTCGCCCGTGCTAAAGACAGCTCCATGTTGTACTCATCCGGGCCGCTGCTGTCGGTATGGCCAATGACCAATACATCCACATCCTTGCCGCGGATGGTCTCGATCACCTTATCCAGTTTCTGCATATCCGCACAGGAGAGGCTGGCGGAATTGACAGCAAAATGCACATTGCGCAGGCTGACATTAATGGCATTGCGCCCATCCACCGTCACCGGCTGCACGGCCACATCCGGATCATGCTTAAAGCCCTGGTTCAGATCTTCATAAATCTTATGGGCGATATAGCCCCCCGCGACCCCCATGGCCCCCTTGACCACCGGGTTATCCGAAAACTGATTGCCCAGCATAACGCCCGCCAGCGCACCCAGGGCCACCGCGCCGGCATGCTTCGCTTGCTCCGCCTCCCGCGGGTTATTGGTGGCACACCCGGCCAGGGAAACGGCCACCGCCATGGCGATCAAAGTTTTATTACGCATTGTTTTTTCCTCCTTGGCAACGCTTGCCAAACCATCTTAATGGATTCGGCGACGCAAATGCTTAGAACCCATCTCAATATTCTGCGCGAGCCGCGTTGCTGGCCGAAATGCGTGAATGCAAGGCGCGCTACGCCCTGAACCAAAATCGCCACGGTCGCGGCCGCGGAGAATATAGAGATAGGTTCTAAAAGCGTGAACGCACGCCCATCAACCCGACCCATATCCCCAGATAAAGCCAGGGTTCGAGGGTGGCCAGCGGATTTTTGACCAACAGCAGAAAGTGCAGTGCCCCCAGCAATGTTGCCCCGTAGACCAGCCGATGCAATCGCGCCCACGCCCGCCCTAAACGCCGTTGCCAGCGCACGCTCGAAGTGAGCGCCAGCGGCACCAACAGCAGGTAAGCCAGCATACCCACCAGAATAAACGGCCGCGTGGTCAGATCCTCCCACCCTGCCGCCAGGTCCAGATTCAGATCAAACATGAAATAGACCAGCAGATGCAGGGTGGCATAAAAAAAGGCCGCCAATCCCAGGGTGCGCCGCAGCCAGACAAACGACCCCAGCAGGCGCAAGGCCTGCCACAGCGGGCGCACCAGCAGGGTCAACAGCAGCAAACGCAGCGCCCAGACACCGGTTTCATACAGCAAGGTCTCCACCGGATTGGGGCCCGGCCCATTATGGTAAAACGTCCACCCCACCCCCACCACGGGCAGCAGACAGGCCAACGCCACGCCGACTGTTTTCAAAACCACTTGCGCAAATCCATTCCACGGTACAAATGTGCCACCTGGTCGCCATAGCCGTTGAACAGCTCTGTTTTGCGGCTTTTGAACCAACTGCCCAATGGGCGCTCGCGCTGCTGCGACCAGCGCGGGTGGGGCACATCCGGATTAACATTGGCATAAAAACCATACTCATGGGGCGCCTCCTTCACCCAGGTGGTCATGGGCATCTTTTCCACCAGACGGATACGCACAATTGACTTAGCGCTCTTGAAGCCATACTTCCACGGCACCACCAGACGAATCGGCGCCCCATTTTGCCCCGCCAACGGCCGACCATACAGCCCCACCGCCAGCAAGGTCAACGGATGCATGGCCTCGTCAATACGCAACCCCTCCGTATACGGCCAGCTCAACAAGGGTAAGCGCTGCATGGGCAGCCGATCCGGCGCATAAATGCTCTCAAACACCACAAATTTGGCGCGGGAAGTTGGCCTTACCTGCTGCAACAGCCGACGCAGCTCAAAACCATCCCAAGGCGCCACAAACGACCAGCCTTCCACACAGCGGAAACGATAGATGCGCTGCTCGATGGGAAAACGCAACAGCGCCTCCATGGTAAAAGTTCGCGGCCGCTCACATTCCCCCTCCACCCGCACCGACCACGGCTCAAGGGGAAGCAGATGGGCATTCTCAGCCGGGTCCGTCTTTTTCGGCCCCAGCTCATAGAAGTTGTTGTAATTCAGTACATGTTTCGCCTCCGTCAGCTTCCACCCCCGACCATAAGCCGGATTGGGCTGACTGTTAAAGGTATAGGCCGCCCGCACTGTGGGCGAACTCAACAAACCGGCGGCCACCATCGCCTTAAGCCATTGCCGCCGTGAGAGATAGACCGACTCAGGGGTCACCCATGACGCCGGGATAGGGTTGATGTTTTTCATGGCTTCCTCCTGCCCGCAAGTCGCTGTCCTACAGTTATAATGCCCTTTATCTCAACTTATTTTGCAGGAATATCATGCCCGGTTTTGAACTGTTTGATCATCAGGAAAGGGACGAAGTGCTGGCGGTGATGGAAAAAGGCTTCACCTTCCGCTACAACTTCGACGCCATGCGCCATGGTATCTGGAAAGCGCGTGAGATGGAGCAGATGCTGCGGGACAAGCTGCAGGTCAAACACGCCCATCTGGTCTCTTCCGGCACCACCGCCCTGCACACCGCCTTAGCCTGCAGCGGCATCGGCGCCGGAGATGAGGTCATCGTCCCACCCTTTACCTTTGTAGCCACCGTCGAGGCAGTCCTCATGGCCGGAGCCATTCCCGTTTTTGCCGAAATCGACGACACCCTGTGCTTGTCGCCGGAAGGGATCGAAGCGGCCATCACCCCGCGCACCAAAGCGGTCAATGTGGTGCACATGTGCGGCGGCATGGCGCGCATGGATGAAATCAAAGCCATTTGCGATCGCCACGGCCTGGTACTGATTGAAGATGCCTGCCAGGCCACCGGCGCCACCTACAAAGGCCGCGCCCTGGGCACCATTGGCGATGTGGGCGCGCTCTCCTTTGACTCAGTCAAAACCATCTCCTGCGGCGAAGGCGGCGCGGTGCTGACCAACAACGACGACCTGTATGAAAAAATCCACATGTTCACCGACCACGGCCATGACCATATCGGCACAGACCGCGGCGCAGAGGGCCACCCCATTATGGGCACCAACTACCGCATCAGCGAGCTGCACGCCGCCGTGGGCGTGGCGCAACTGAAAAAACTGGATCGCATCCTCGCCATTCAGCGGCGCCACAAAGCCAAGCTGAAAGCCGCCCTCTCCAGCTTCGGCGAGGTAACCCTGCGCCACCTGCCGGATCCTGCGGGCGACAACGCCGGCTTTGTGAGCTTTATGCTGCCCAATGAGGATCGGGCGCGTGCGGTGGCCCAGGCGCTCAATAGCAAAATCGGCGGCGTCTTCTACTGGTGGGACAACAACTGGCACTACCTGCGCAACTGGTCTCACATCAAACAGCTCGAGGCCCCCAACCCTCTGCCCATCCACACGATGGCCCATCCGGACTATGCTCAGGTGCAACTGCCCCAATCGGACGCCCTGATCAGCCGCACCCTGTCCATACTGATCTCACTCAAATGGACGGAAGCAGACATTCAAGCGCGCATTGACGCCTTTGACGAGGTGCTGCGATGAAACTGCGTAACTTCAAAACCGTACCGCGGATGATCTTCGGTCGAGGCGCCTTTGACCAACTGGTGGATGTAGTGGATGAACAGCGTCAACAGGACGATGACTTCGCCGTCTTCATTATCGACCCCTCCCAGCGGGGCAAACCCACCGAAACCCGTCTGCCCGCCCGAGCGCAGGACCTGATTATCTGGGCCGATGTGACAGACGAACCCAAAACCACCTATGTGGACGCGCTGACCGCACAGATACAAGGCCACCGTCAGGGCCGCCTGCCGGTTTCGGTCATCGGCATCGGCGGCGGCTCCGTTATGGACATTGCCAAGGCGGTCTCCCTGCTGCTCACCAATCCCGGCGGCGCCGCCCAATACCAGGGTTGGGATCTGATCAAACACCCCGCGGTGCACCATGTAGGTGTGCCCACCCTCTCCGGCACCGGGGCTGAAGCCTCGCGCACCGCCGTGCTCACCGGCCCGGAAAAGAAACTGGGGCTCAACTCCGACTATACCGTCTTCGACCAGGTGGTGCTGGATCCCGCGTTGATCAAAGATGTACCCAAAAACCAGTGGTTCTACACCGGCATGGACTGCTACATCCACTGTGTTGAATCCCTCCAGGGCACCTACCTCAACGAATTCTCCCGCGCCTATGGCGAAAAAGCCATGGATTTGTGCCGCCAGGTCTATCTGGACGACCACCCGGACAAGGACGACAAACTGATGATGGCCAGTTGGATGGGCGGCATGAGCATCGCCTACTCCCAGGTGGGCGCCTGCCATGCGCTGAGCTACGGCCTCAGCTATGTCTTCGGCTACCGCCACGGCATAGGCAACTGCATCGCCTTCAATGTCCTGGACGACTTCTACCCGGAAGGCGTGGCCGAATTCCGCGAAATGGTCAAAAAACACCGCATCGACCTGCCCCAAAACTTAAGCCTGAACTGGACAGATGCGCAGATCGCCCACATGGTCAAAATCGCCAAAGGGCTGGCGCCCCTGTGGGACAATGTCTTCGGCCCCGACTGGGCAGAACAGGTCACCGACGAGCGACTGACCGAGCTGTACAAGCGGATGTAAGCCATGCGCCGCATCATCGCCTTTATTCCCGCCCGCTTCGCCTCCTCCCGACTACCGGGCAAACCCCTGGCGCTGATCGCCGGCAAGCCCCTCATCCAACATGTCTATGAACGGGTGGCGGCCGCCCACAACCTGGACGCCACCTATATCGCCACCGACAGTGAAGACATTGCCACCGCCGCCCAAGGCTTCGGCGCCGAAGTAATCATGACCCCGCAACAGGTCACCTGCGGCACCGACCGTATCGCCCGCGCCGCCGACCAGCTCAACCTCCACGACGACGACATCATCGTCAATGTGCAAGGTGACCAGCCGCTGGTGGCCACCGCCTCCATCGAAGCGGTCATCGCCCCCTTTCTCAGCGCCGACTACGACAACAGCTTTGAAATGACCACCCTGAGCTACCGCATCCGCAACCGCGATGAAATCACCCAGCCCAAGGATGTAAAAGTGGTGTGCGACAACAACGGCTTTGCCCTCTATTTCTCCCGCGCCACCATTCCCTGGGGGCGGGACCAGTTCGAGCATGGGCAGCACTACAAACACCTGGGCGTCTATGCCTACACCAAACGCTTCGTGGACATCTTCGCCCACCTGCCCCAGGGACGGCTGGAGCAACTGGAAATGCTCGAACAACTGCGGGCGCTGGAGTTCGGCTATCGCATCAAAGTGGTGGAAACCGAACACGACAGCCCCGAAGTGGACGAACCCGCAGACCTGGCCCGCATCGAAGCCCTGCTAAACCCTTAAACCATGCGCACCTACCGCCTGCTCACCACCCTGCTGTCACCCGCCACCGCATGGCTGCTCCAGCGCCGCAGACAAAGGGTCCCCCTAAAATTTTCACCGCGCGATTTCAGCGCCCTTAAAAACCCTGGAAAACCCCCTAAAAAGGCGCCTGTTCAGCCCCTGAAACGCCCCATCTGGTTGCATTGCGCTTCCGCAGGCGAAGTCGTCGCCGCCCAACCTCTGATTAAAGCGCTGCAGAAAACCCAGCGCCCGCTGCTGGTCAGCCTATGGAGCCCCAATGGAGCGATCAAACTACAGCAATTATTTGGCGACACCATCCCCTGGACCTGGCTGCCGTGGGATGCGCCCCGAACCATGCGCCAGTTTGTGGCTGCGCTCCAGCCCGAGCAACTGTGGATCATGGAAACGGAAATCTGGCCCAATATGCTCCTCGCCGCCCAACGCGCAGGCGTGCCCACCCTCTATATCAATGGACGGCTCACAGACAAAACCCTACACGCACCGCGCTGGCTAAAAAAAGCCTATCAGACCGGTTTACGCCATGTAGACAAGGTTCTCGCCCGCAGCGCAGCGGACGCTGAGCGTTTCGCCCAACTGGGTGTAGCCACCGAGCGGATTGAAGTGGCCGGCAACCTCAAGTGGGTTGCCGCAACCCAATTGACACACGCCCCCCCGCCGCCCCTGCGCAACGCACCCTATCACCTGTTTGCCTCCATTTACCGGGAAGAGGCCGCAACCCTGCTGCCCCGCCTCGCCGCCCAACGCTCATCCACGCCCTGGGTGCTGGTACCCCGCCGGCCGGAACAGGATGCCCAACCCCTGGCGGAACTGGCTCAGGCCGCCGGGCTGCGCCCCGCCCTCATCCACCAGGATCAACAGGCCCGCACAACAACAGCCGATCTGCTCATTGAAACCCGCTTCGGCACCCTCACCCGCTGGATCGCCGCTGCTTCAACCGTCATAATGGGCGGCAGCTTCGCCCCTTACGGCGGGCACAATTTCCTCGAAGCCGCCGCCTTAGGCAAACCCATTATCCTCGGCCCCCATATGGAAGACTTCGCCGAAGAAACCGCCCTGTTTCACCAGGCAGGCGCCCTGATCCAAACCCCCAGCATCCCCGCAGCCCTCCAGGCCGTCAACCACCTGCCCGCGCAACTGGGAGAACAGGCCCAGCATCTGCTGCAACAACATGCCGGGGCGATTATAAAACGCTATACTGACAGCCTCGGTTTGTAACCAACAGTACAAGGGCGCCACCTTGAGCCTCACCCCCATTCAAGTTGCATTTACCGCCAAAGAAACCATCCCCGTCATCAGCGCCGCCCTGGATAAAACCCTCCGCCCCAAACAGGTGATCCTTATCCACACCCCCGATCCCCCCTTCCGCCAACGCGCACAAATCCTGCGCGAACTGCTTCAAGAAAACGGAATCGCCACCCGCCTGGTCGCCACACCCAGCGCCTTCGACCTGCCCCCGCTCTTAGACACCCTGAATCACCTGGTCGCCACCTACGGTACCCAACTGACCCTCAATGCCACAACCGGCACCCATGTCATGTCCACCGCCGCGCTGCTCAGCGCTCAGCGCCATAACCTGCGCGTATTCTATATTCGCCCTGACGACCGCCTGATCTGGCTGCACCCCAACGATTCCACCACCCTGGAGATCGAAGACCGCATCAACCTGCACCACTTTCTCCGCGCCCGAGGCATTACCATCCGTGAAACCGAGCATACCCACTGGCAAGCCTACCAACCCTTCATCCGCCACCTCTATCACCACCGCCGTACCCTGATCCCTCAACTGATCCAAACCCTGCGCAACAACAACTCGAACAACACCTCAGCCCCTCACCTCAACCCCCAGCTACGCTGGTACCTGCCCACCCCTGAACCGCACAAACTTCCCCATAAAAACTACCTGCGTGGCGGCTGGCTGGAACACTATGTCTACTACGCCGCCTTGCAGATCAAACAATCAGACCCCCAACTGCAGGACATCCTCGGCGGCGCCAAACTCCACAGCCGACTCCACAACAACCACACCGAAGTGGACACCCTGCTGCTGTATAACAACCGCCTGTATGTCATCGAATGCAAATCCCTCATCAGCACAAGCAACCCCGCCAACAAAATAGTCAACTTCGTTTACAAGCTCGACAGCCTGATGGACGACCTGGGCGGCCAAATCACCCAAGGCATGCTGCTGACCACCCTGAAGCACCTGCCGGACAGAGTCAACCAACGCGCCCACTTCAACCAGATCAAACTCGTCGGCCAAAACGCGCTAGTGCATATCGACCGCCGATTGCGCCAATGGCTAAAACCCGCCAACAGCCAAGACGCCCGCAACAAAGCAGCAAAATAACCCCACCCACACAACCCGCACCCCAATCACTCGAACCTTCCACCCGACACCCTTAGACACCAACAATAGACCCACCCGCCTTAGCCGGTCTTTGCTTGATTAATGCCCAAAAACAAAAAAGCCCAGCCAAAAACTGGCTGGGCGACTGTCTTAACCCTCTCTATGCGAGGTTAGGTGTCAAAGGCCCCTGTGTGATAAAAGCGTGGAGGAATTCCGGTGTCTTAACCCTCTATATGCGAGGTTAGGTGTCAAAGAGTCGCGGAAGCCGCTAAACACGGCTTCCAGATGTCTTAACCCTCTATATGCGAGGTTAGGTGTCAAAGCATGTGTACTACTCTCCTTTGTCGTACCTCGGGCCGTCTTAACCCTCTATATGCGAGGTTAGGTGTCAAAGAGTGTGGCCCTTCAGAGGGCCGGAATCATGAAAGGTCTTAACCCTCTATATGCGAGGTTAGGTGTCAAAGGGAACATCGACGAAGAGACAAAAGGAATCCGGGTGTCTTAACCCTCTATATGCGAGGTTAGGTGTCAAAGCCAGAAGAGATTGACAAATTCACACTGTACCATTTGTCTTAACCCTCTATATGCGAGGTTAGGTGTCAAAGATGCCTAAGTCCACCTCGGTTGAGGGGGTCGCTGGTCTTAACCCTCTATATGCGAGGTTAGGTGTCAAAGCGCCATGAAGATGGTAGAGAAAGAGCTCAAAAAGAGTCTTAACCCTCTATATGCGAGGTTAGGTGTCAAAGTGACTTGGTTAATTGACGCCGTAGCAGAGCATTGTCTTAACCCTCTATATGCGAGGTTAGGTGTCAAAGAGCGACAACCTATACTGGGTTGTCGAAGTAGTTGGTCTTAACCCTCTATATGCGAGGTTAGGTGTCAAAGGGTAATCACCGATGATCTTAAGCAAGGTTTACAAGTCTTAACCCTCTATATGCGAGGTTAGGTGTCAAAGCTGTCGCTGATGTTATTGTTAAACGATGGAGGAGTCTTAACCCTCTATATGCGAGGTTAGGTGTCAAAGGTATAAACTGGAGATTCAACTGAGGGAACAGATAGTCTTAACCCTCTATATGCGAGGTTAGGTGTCAAAGAAAAGGTTTCATTAAAATTATTAATGAAATAATTGTCTTAACCCTCTATATGCGAGGTTAGGTGTCAAAGGGCTGTGGATAACTTTATTTCCTCAGCACTTTCAACAACTTAGGCTATTAACCTAAGTTTATTTCGAGAGCCCTCTTTTCCAGTTGACCCCCTTCAAAAACAGACCGGCTCTATACAAAATACTTAAAGTATAGATAAAAGCCTATTTGTTAAAGAACTCAGCCCGCTGCTGCTAGCTGCTCAAGACGCTGTTCACATTGCTCCAACAGCGCAGCGCGTAAAGACATTGTATCGTACTTTTGCCATTATGCCAATCTTGTCGATCCCGTGCCCAATTACTGAAATAAATGGATCTGCCCGCCTTATTCAACAGCACTTTGCTGTCTTCCTGGTAAAAGTGTGCCTTGGTGTCCAGTTGTTGGGTCAAGGCCAGACACCATAGGTCAATCAGTGGGCGTACAGGTTCTATTGCGTCCAAGGCAAGGGCAGGCCGGGCGGGGTAAGGTTTGTGCAAAAACCCCACCCAAGGGTCAAAGCCAAACCCATGGGCGACCTTGATCGCTTCGGTTGTAAAGAGCGTATAGGTCAAAGATAGGAGGGCGTTGAAGGGATCGCGGGGTGGGCGTCGATTTCGCTGGGCAAATGCCCATTGGGGCGGGACATGTTTGGCCAGTCGGTCAAAGTAATAACGGGTAGCGGCGCCTTCTATACCCAGTATCTTTTCCAGCATGAGGGTTTCCGGTGGGCGGATCTGTTCCAGCTTTTCGACCGGTTCACCCAGCAGCTTTAAAACATGTTGCTGCGCTTGAATTTTCTTTTCCACCCAGAGCCAAGCCATGTGGGGATGATTGCGATAAAGGTACTGACGCTGTCTGATGGGCCAACGGGTTGACAGGCCCGGGCTTACCCAGGCAACTTCCTGGCTGCCCCGGGTGGGCAAAATAACCACAACGATACCTGAGGCTGCCAGCTTTTGTAGCAGGCTGCTGGAGAAGTGGCAGGGAGAGGCCATGATCATTATCTGAATCAACTGGATGGGAATATGGGTGATGTCTTTTTTGTTTCTGATCACCAGTTGTCCGCTGTTTATTTCAAGCTCGCTGCGTTGATCAATCACCAGGGGAAATCTATCAATAGCCATGGGTTGGGGTTTTCCGTTTTATTGCAATCCAGCGCTTCAACCGTTGCCATGGGGTTCTGGGCGGGCCTTCACTCAGAAGGGGGCTGTCTTTTGCCTTGCCCCACAGGTCAATGGCTTGTAATGAGGCGATGGGATAGATCCTCACATCATCTTCATCCGCTGCGATAATTTTTTCCAGGCGCTTGATCAGCCGGTTCAAACCCTCTTCTCGCCCCACCCAAGCAAAAACTGATTTTTGCAAAGGCATGGCGCCTTTTTTCTTCAAAAATTTGTGGATTTTGGTCAGGCGCTTTGTATTACTGATATCGTAGGCGATCAAATACCAGCTTGTCTTTTTTGTCATGGCGATTATTTGATATAAAAAATCTTTTTGAAAATGCCCAGGCCTTTTCCGGTTCCCCGCACCTGAATAGGACGACGGCCATCCAACCAGACCATTAACAGCTTATCCTCATGGCTGTGTAATATGGCCGTTAGCTGCTGTTTGAGCTGTATGGCTTCTTTTTGGGTCAATAAGCATTCATGCACGGATTTTTGTCCGTCCAAGCGCCAGCGCTTAAGGATTTTTAGTGCGCGATAGAGCCTTTTCGCATCGCTAATATCATAAGCAATCAGCATGGGCCGTTTCATAAGCGCCAAGACCAAAGGTGGTGTTTTTGCCTATATGAACCTGGGCGCCCAGCCAGATTAATTCTTTGACGGCCGGATGCTGAATATGTAGCTGCAATTGTCCGACAAGTCCGCTCATGTCCTGATACGCCTGTTGTCGTGTGGAGAAACGCTGCCATTTACGCCAGGCCAGTGTTTTGACCTCTACCGGCGTTGTAAACAGGTGTTGACGCAGGGTGTCACTCAAATCCAGATGGGCTTGGAGTTCTTCATAGGCGTGGGCCAAGGCATGCAGTCGATGCCATAGGGATTTACAAAAGTGCTCCGGCTTAAACTGTTGCGGCATGATGCGCTGTTTTTTGAAAAACAGTCTCAGCGGTGTATGCAGGGTGATGCGCCAATCTGAGGGCAGGTTTGGGCATTTTTTCAGCCGGGTGACGGGGGTGTCGGCCACCAGACGCACGCCTGTGCTGTGCGCTGTGGCGATCACCTGACCTGATGAGTCCTCCACCTGGACGATGCGGCCGGTATTGGACGGTGCGCCCAGACCCTGGCGAAACACTCGATCCCAGATCTGCACCACTAAAGGAATATGTTGGATGGCCCGATGACCGATCAAGGTATGGCGAAATCGCCACGGCATCCCTGGCGGAATATGCATTGCGCCCCATAGGGGATCATGAATGACATAAGGTACGGGTTGGTTGGGGCCTGGGGCGTCGAACAGAGCGGGCACACTGCAATGGTTGTAGAGGCTGCACTCGTTGCACGGGGTATCTTTAAGCAAGCAGAGTCTTTTTTTCAACATGCGACCAAACTGGCCGCGCAGCAGGGAGCCGGCATATTCCGGTTTGTCGAAGCCCTGGTCAAACTGAGCTGTTACATACAGATGGACTATAGGTAAACTCATAGGTTCAAGCTTGTATAAAGGCGTTTTAATTGATCAACCAGCGCCTGTTCATTTTTTAGAGTCTTTTTCATATCGTTACGCGGTGTTTGCGTGCCGTGCGCCATGGAATTACGCAGGTTATTGAGTTTTCTATAATCTTGACTTTTCTCCCTAAGCAAGTCGTGGGCATGCTGGCGCTCGGCAAAATCGTGATGATCTCTTTTCAGTTGGGAAACTTCCCGACTGATACAGCTTTCCAGGGCATACAGGATGCTGCGCAGGTAGTCTTTTCTGTCCAGATAACGCCAGGCAAGATCTGCTTCCCAGCGGTGGCGCGCTTGCTGATCGATCCAGGCAAAACCTGCCAGCATATCAGGGCCAAAATAGTGCCAGATAGGGTCGGTAGAGCGCTTTTCTTCCAACTGAGCCCGCGCCCCGCGCAGGGTTTCCCGCGCTTTGACAGGGTTGGTGGTGCGTTCAAAAAAGGCCGCTTCTTTCAACAAGGGAACATCCACCAGATCGGCAAAGACGCCATAATCACCATCTTTTTTGAAAGTCACCAAGGCCTGCATCCAGTCGGCAATATCCAGCAACCCTTTTAAATCCACCACCTGGGCAAACTGACTGTCCGGATCATACATGCCATAAAGCACTTTATCGACCTGCACGCCTTTGAGCTGCTTCAATTGCATGGCCACCAGCAGCATGATCATGGGCAGGTGCCGAAAACTATGCGTAATGTCCAGAATTAAACGATCATCGGCATTGACCTGATTATTCAGTTCAGAAAACAGCCCCAACTGCTCTTGCGCGGTCAAAGCGGAGGAAATAATCTCCAAACGGACCTGACATCCCCATGCCTGCGCCAGAACAGGTTGTAACTGGTCCAATAATGATTGGGAGACATTCTGGCGCTCCACCTGATCGACCAGCTTCAGGCGCAGATCTTCTTCCTTGTCTGCCAAGGACACATCCAGCTCGAATAAATGATCCCACATACTGCCCGGCGTGCCCAGTACCACGACACGGTCTATTTCGGGCATGCGTCGGAGAATATCCAATCCGAAAAAAGCGACTTTCTGTATCGGCTGGCAAGGTTTGTCATTATCTGTCGGCCACTTATAACAGGTTGTGCGATATTGCCCTTCGGCTTTTGGCACCCGACCGAGAAAGGTGATTAATACTCGCTTAGCCATAGCTCTATCTCCTTTCCCTTTTATTTATGCAGCCCAATTACATGCCCGAAGGGGTATTGGGCACTGTTTACTGTCAGCTAAGCAGTTGAGTGCGTTGCTGGAATAGACGAGGGTACTTTTCCCGGTTTTTCTTGACCCATGTTTTACTGGGCTCGACCTTTTTCCACCATGGGATAAAGATCCTTGCCACAAAATTATTCAGATCTTTTTCATCCCAGGATTCCGCCTGCACAAATGCCTGTCTGAGCAGTGAATAATGTTCTGCCCCGGGCTTAAGGGTTTCTGCCGGATAGTGCTCGAGTTTCTCTTCCCACGCCATAATGAGCCGCTCTTGTTCGGATAGTTGGCTTAGATGTTTTGCTTTTTCTATTTCTTGCTTTTCTTCCTCTAAGTCGCGCACCGCTTTTTCGTCCATTTCCATGGCGCCATAGCCCACCCGGGTCTTGGCGCCAAAGCCCAGCCAGTCGAAGGCATATGCAAACGCATCCCGTAGAATATGCTGCCAGCGGGGCTGACTGTCCTGCTCCGCGAGCAATCCAGGCGCAATCCGCTCAAGAAAAGCGCTGTCACAACGCACCAAAAAATCAAAGCGGCTCCCTTCTGGAACCGTCAAAAAATAGATAGGCACAGGATTGCTATTTTCATGAGGGGCATTATTCTTCTGATAGTACTCGATGAAATGGGGGTTCATAATCTCTACTTTCAGCCTCTTTGCGCGAATTTCCGGCACCACATCGTAAAATATCAGTGCACCCTTCTGGTGTTCCTGACTGCCCGGCTCTGCTTCCAACCCCAATAGTGCAGTTGTACGGTTCTCGTCGATACCCAGCTCACGGAATGCTTGGCGAATAACACCCTTGACGCTACTGCCGGGCAGATAGGGCACACCATAGGGCCAGAGGAAACTAAAACCGTTTTCCAAAGGGTGCTCGTTACCCAGCCCGGTCACAAAAGGTGCGGTAGAGATGGCAGGAAACCACAACCTATTTGTCTCTTGCAATGCCTCTGCCTTCAGGCGGCTGCGCCAACCTTGCATCAGCTTTTGGTCAGATTCATGGATGTGAATATCCACCTTTTGGATGCGCTTTTGTTTATGCCATAGAGTTTCCAGATTTCTTTTCGCTATGGAAAACCGAATGGCCTCATCCAGCCCTTGAGTATGCAAGATGGAATTCAATTCCACTGCTTCTTGACTTTTTTTCTTAACCGCCTCTCTGACAAATTTCTCCTGATCCTGTCGCGTTGTCCAGATGCTCAAATACTGGGTAAACTGCATGCCCGGGGAGGCTTTCTCAAGCAAGGCTGTCTTTTCAGCCAAATAGCGGGGTACTGCTGCTGTGGGCATCTTCAGTCTCCTGTTTGTTCAGTGGACGCCTTAGCCGCTGCGAACTGACGCAACCATTTCAGTAATGCGTAGATTTCACCATTGACCTTCTGGTAAGTAGCGCTGTCGGCCTTAAACATCTGTTGCATAAACTGCTCAAACTCTTGCGCATAGCCATAGCGCTGATGCAACCATGTGCGAATCTGCTGACCGATAAAACGATGACGCTTCTTCTTCTGCTCCAGAAAAGCCATGGTCTGCATTAACCCGCTGGTCATGATCAGCGCAGGCAGACCTTTGCAGGTGTTGACATAGTCTTTGAAAGACCATTCTGCCCGTTCGGCCTCTTGCTGAGCATCCTTTACCATTTGCCAGGCTGCTTGGGCCCGTTGCTGCTCCAATGTTGACATTTGTTAACCTCCCTGCTGCACAATCTTGCACATCACCAACCCCCGACCCGTGGTGGCATCTCCACCCAACTGCAAGATCCGACCATTCATTACGGTGTTTAATTGGCGCATAATCTCTTCTGCATCCTTACGCTCAGACTTATTACTTTTACGCTCTGAGCTGACTAGCAGCGGCGCGATCATGACAGCCTCCGGCGGCAGGTTTTCGCTGTAAAACAGGCCGCCACCTTCAGCTGTACCGGTATCAGGGTCAATGCGCACATGAGGCTCGACCAAAGTGCTGTTTTCCACAAAATAGTTGAAGTCGCTGTCATTGAGAATGACCAAATGATCAGCGATCTTTTCACGGAAAAAGGACAGGGAATCATCATCATTCAAGGCCAGCTCAGCCAAACTTTCAGCTATGGCATCCACCTGCGCATCAACCGGCCCATATTCAAACGCTTCGAGATAGAGCTTGTCAGCATCAAGCAACGCTTCTGCTCCCTGTCTGGTCATGGCCACCTGCCCCTGTGCCACCTGAGGAATATCCCAATCCACACTTACACCAGCGAAGTGCAACAACCGCCGCGCCCGGGCTAGGGTTGTGGGAGATGCAGCATAAACATAGCTTTCCTTCAAGCTACGCACGGGAAACAACACCAGTTGGGCATCACCAAAGCTGACCGCACCTGCCTGTTTGTTTTCTGCCTTACTATCCGGATCCGGGCCAAAAATGGCATTGATTTCATCCTTGCGACCCCCCAGGTTCTCCCAGCTATGGCGCACAGCCCCCTTGATACCAGAGCCGGCAAAAACAGGGTGTGCGGTGTGGGCTTCCCGTTGAATGGGATTGTCCACCAGCCCCGTGGCAGTGCCCGCCCCCATATGCACGGGACTGATTGCATACATCATGACAACACTTTGTTTTTCGAACATGATCCTGACTCCTATTGCTTATGCGATTGCCAAAATAAATTGCCCAAAACCTTCATCGGCGCGAATCAAGGCGCGCTGCCACTGGGCCCGCACCCTATGTGCAGGCATGCCCGCAAACCAATAAACTGATCCGGCGCTCACGGCACGGCGAGCCGTTTTGGGTTTCCAGGCTTTCAAGTTCCAGCCGGAGATCACTTCAGCCCGCTGCAGTGCTGCGCAGATCAAGCCATCAGCCACATCTGGCCTCCAGCCTCCACTCAGCAAAGCCGGGGCTTGGGTAATCAAACGCACGCACGAGGCGCCTTCAAGCTGGGCATCACTGAGCGCCGGTGGCGCAAAAGTCGGCAGACGCTCAAAACGGGCACCATGGCCATCACCGCCTAAACGCAATAAGCCGCTGTCAGGCAGGTTTGCCCCTTCCACGCCTACGACAAAGCCCACTTTCTCCCGAAAAGCAACATGTTGCACCGTAAACAGCTTGCCCTCATCCACACTACGGCGCTCAGGATCCATGCCAATACCGGTACGCAAGTGGGTCTGCCACAGCTCGCTTTGTTTGATGAGCTGGTCCAGGTTGATCGGTTTGCCTTGCAGGTATTGCTCAAACCCTGAACGGTGGATCAGCCAGCCGCTTTGGGGTTTGGCTCGACGACTCAACCGGGCCACAGGCCGCTGTGTGGTAACAAAGCGCCCCTGTAATCCTGTCTGCCCCAGGTCATGGGGCTTGAGATAGGTGATGGTAGGCGCTGGCTCTCCCTTTGGTTGCGTAATCAATACATCTTGCGGAGGGAAATGCAAAGTCTCCACCGCATCTCCTTGAGTTTTGCGCCCTATGAACACTGGCCCCAACTGCAAGCTGCCCGGTTTAAACTCGCCGCCTTGCCAACTACCCACGATGGGATGGGCGATCTCGCCCCTTTTCCATGCATCCAGGTCAAAGCTGCTGTCCCACTGCAGGATAGCGGCCCGGAAAGCACCAGCAAAAACAGAGGGCCAGGGGGGCATCATGCTTTCACCAAAGCTGCCTGGATCACCAAACAGACGGTTCCCTCGAAAGGACAGCGTATCAAGGGGCTCAATCCAGAACCACTGCATTATTCACCTCCACTGCGGGTATCCCGCGCCAAAAATTCGGCAACTATCAAGACATCTTTGAGCCAGTCAAGGCCGTTTTGTCCGCTTTCCTGCCGGGTTGATACGCCTTCAACCAGCCAGGCGGCCATATCCTTAGCCTCACCTGCGTCCACACCCTGACGCCTCATCTGATAGGCAATCAAGGTCTTCAAGGCATCCATATCATCAGGCATGTCTTTCAACCAGTTGTTCAGGTTGTAGGCGGCGCGTCGGGATACCTGCTCTGCGGACAAAAGGTCGCGCAACTGCTCAAATTGTTCCACTTCTGACCATTTCAAGGTCAATCGGGTGATGGTTCCGGCCCGTTTTATCAGGGTGATATTCAGCCGATTGCGCCCCGCTTCTTTAGCGGCGGCTTCGGCCGCGCGCACTTGACGCAACACCCAACCTAATGGCGCCTTATGATGGGCTATAACCAACCCGGCGCTCACCGTCGCCTTGGTGCCCATGACCTGCACCAACTGTCCCTGTTGCCAAACAAAACCATTACCACCGGTCAGATCAATGCCCCGCGGCTGCAAGGAAAAACCATCTTCACCCCGATAGGCCTGTTGAAGGCGCAAGGCGACCGCAAGCGCATCCGCTGTGGGCAGCATGGCCAACACATCATCTCCACCGGCATAAATCAATTGACCGGAATAAGCCTGCTGCACAATCGCCGGGGCAATGTGTAGGGCAAACTGGTTGAGTGCTGCAGAAATACTCATGTGATAAGCGGGCGTCACCAGTCTTTGCATCCTGGCCAGTTGTGCGAGAGGATCACTGGCGCGATCAAACTGTGCACGCAATTGACGGTGAAAGTAGTCTTGATAAGCTGCCGCATGTTCGCCCGATAACCAGGCACCCATTTCATCTCCATCCAGCTGCAAAAGCGCATAGTAGGTCTCCGGCTGCTCACCTGAATTGGCGAATACCTTGTACACCGCCTTGCGGATTGCCTTTTTGTCGGCATCGGATAGGGTTGCATCATCACTATTTTCAAGCACATCCAACAATGCCCATAGCGCTTTGAATCTTTGCTTTTTGTTTTTGATTCTTTGTGACTCGTTGATCAGTTGGGCAATACGCCTGGGCAACGCATAGCGGGGTAAGTCCTCCTGATTTAACCGTTGTTGCGCCACATCTGGCAAAGGGAGGGTTTCTGCCTCAGCCAGCTTTTCTAAAGCCTTGGCATTTGCCATTACATGGGTAGAAACCACAAAACGGGCCGCTTTGCTCTGATTGCTGCCCAAAGCCTGGGCCACTTCCTGGGCAAAAATATCCGGCCACACCCGTTTAATGGCAGGCAGTGCACTTAAGCGCTCCCCCTGTTTGGCCCAAGAGGGACGCTTTTGCGCAATGTGCTGCCACAGATCCTGCTGCGCTGTTTTTTGCCCTTGATAGGTCGCCAGCAGTTGAGGATCGTGGGTCAGCCACTCGGCCTCGCCTGTCAGCGAACAGCGCCAGCCCTTTTCCTCAATCTGTTCAAAGGGGCGGATGCTTTTGACCGCAGCCAATAACCGCTCCAATAGCTCATAAACCACCGGATAAAGGGTACTGGGCCGAGGTAGAAAAAAGTCAATCTCTCCCGCATATTCCTTCTCACCTATCAACTTCCAGTACTGGCTCTTGAAAAAAGGCACGCCATCTTCTGGCCAAAAGGGGGCTGCCGCTTGCTCCAGTGCCTGAGAGGATTTGACCCGCATCCTCTCATCCGTCTCGATCAGGCCAAAAGAAACACTGGCCCAGTACACCTCTGGAAATCCTTTAAGTTGACGCGCCATTTGTTCATAGCAATAGTGATCCTGCTTTGGCGGAATCCCTGCGGTCTTAAGTAAACGTTCCACGACATCTTGGCCCAAATCGCTCAACCACTTACGCACGGCATCCTCACACTGCTGCGCCAAAGTCTCCACATGGGCGGCAGGCACCAGAGCCACAAAACGATTGGGCATGGCGCCCACAAACAGCGGGTTGGTATTGGTGGCGCTCTGTTTTTTCCAGTCCAGTTGCGCAAACAGATCAGCAAAACCTTGCCCCAACTGTTCCTGCAGCCAGACATCCACTTGAGGAATACCGCGTAGCCGTGGATAGAGCACCGCGTCCGGCCCCAACTGCTCCACCAGCGGGCGCATCATTTCCCAACTCAAGCGTGAAAGCAGATGAGAACCAGCCCATAAGTCAGTGGTTGAACGGGCTGCTGAAATAAATGACTGCACTGGCCCCAAGGTCATGGCTAAAAGTGCAACTTCACCCTTAGAGTCAGAGGCCATGGCCCCAGCCACGGCTGATGTCAGATCCTTATGGTCCCAGATGCTATGATCCGGTATGCGCGAATCAGCCGGTAGCACTTCCCAGAGCTTGCCCAATTTGCCATGATTATCCACCTCTCCCTGGAGCACCGGTTCAAAGCGCCATAACGCCAGATATCGCCGCCGGTCATCTTCACCAGCCCGCTGAATCAAGTCCAGAGAGTGGGCAGTGGAGCGTTCTTCAATCTCATCAACATCCGTGTCTGAAAAGTCCCCCACTTTGAGTTTCACATCCAGGGGGTTTGCAGATAAGGGATGCACCAGCTCTGGTTGCTGATACCAACGCACCTGATCATTCCAGCCTTTTGGCCACTGCAACCGATCCGCCGAAGCCGCCCACCAGTCTGCTCGACGGGTATAGTCATGCTCCTGCTCAATACCCAGCGCCTGGCGCACTTTGGCTACCGTACCCGCCTCATGGCCTTTACCACGCAGCAAAATCAACGCCTTTTCACCCGGATCATGCACCCAAGCATCCAATTTGATCTGCCAATCAGCTTGTAAACATTTATTCTCACCCATTATGTAAAGCCTCCGCTTAAACCTGCTGGACACGCTTCAGCTCTGCTCTTTGATCCAAGAACTGATAGACCTTTCGCCACACTTCCTCAATTTCACCCAAGTCTGACTGTTGACTAAAATCAGGCCGACACGGCGTATGCAACAAACGCCCCTTAATTTTGCCATCTTCCGTTTTGACCACCTTAAAGCGCAGCGTATTTGGAATGCGCCGCTGCCTCCAGCTTTTGCTTTTGACCATATGATGCGTAATTGGATAACTTAGCCAGTGTCTCATCTCCACTTTGTTTGTATTTGCCTTATAAAATGGAAACAGAATTCTCAAATTGACTTTCAAATCGGCAAATTGATGCATCAATTCAGGCCATTTTTCAGGTGAAAAAGGTGCCGTTTCCCAAATGCATGGGCCATTTTCATCCTGCCCAATCGCATGGGGCCATGTAAGTTCTAATGCCTTTTGCCAATTGCGCACAAATGGCTGCAGATCAAAATCAAAATCAGGCAAACCTTCTTCCAACACATAACTACCCCAGCCATTGCGGCTGCGACTGCCCACCTGACCGAAATGATGCATCAATGCCAAGGCAGCATATAACTGCTGGTACTGCTCAGCAGAGCAATTCGGACAAGCCATTTTGAGCCATGCGCTCTGGCCAGCGTCAATGGCATAAGCTGTTGCCATGGCTGTCGTTTTGGTTTTTTTGTCATAAGTCAAAGGCCCATATCCCAGATATAAATCTGCACTAACTGAACGGCCAACCTCGGGATGAGAAATCGCACCATATTTGGCAGAGTCCCATTTTTCCAGATTACCCACACGCCAACGATCCAGACGCATCCTCACTTTGCTGGCGTAACCCGAACCACCTGATGCAGCACCAAACAGCTCGCCTTCAGCCTGACGCATTCGCTCAATATCAACCCCATGATTTTGCGAAGCGGCATAGACAAACCGCCACCAATAGCGCAACTGTGCCTTAAAAGGCGGCACCCGCCATACTCCTTTTTGTTCAGCATCTCCTAGAAATGCCGGCGTCAGAAAACGCACCTTCAACTTTAATGGTTTCATCAATGGGCTCCCAATCGGTTTTTGTCTAGAGAAACACACCGTAGCCTACCGGCTTAAATCACACAAAGCATAATACCCTTTGCATTAGTTTGCTGCTTTTCCATTATGACGCTCTATCTTTTCCACCCAACCACAGAAAGGATCACACCTGTATTCTCGCATTCACCTCACCCATGAAGAGGATTGACAATATTGTCAAAATCTATGTACTCAGGTGACAAGCCAACAAACAGGGTATGCGAAGGGCGATGGATGGCAAGCTGATAGTGACGCGCATTTAATCCCAATGCTCGCTTGAGCGCTTTATTAATCCGGGTTTTGCGATCCCGCACAAAACTATGACTCAGGCCATTACGCTGCAGCGAAACTATAGAGCGCTCAAAGTCGCCCTGAGGCTCACCAAAACAGCGAATCCACTCAATAAACGCCGCAGCCAGATCAAAATCCCCGGCAATATCCTCGCTGGATGGGAATGGAATGGATGGCTGTTGTTGTTTATGGCGCCACAAAATCCAACTGTAGAACAGAAAATTAATCCGCCCTATGCCCTTAATAGGCTGTCCGCCAATAAACAGCTTCAAACACCGCATATCCAACCGCACCGTATCTGGACGGAGATCGGCTTGCAGGCGAGCAATCAACTGTTCAAAGCTGTCTGTCCCCTGCAGAATGTCCTGATCCAACAGAGGCTGTAAACGCAAAAAGGGCACATCGGCCAGTACCACATTTGCCTGACTGCGATCCATAATCCGTCCTGAACGATCGCGAATCGGGCTGCTGTATGGGGTGGGATAAAAAAACTGGGGGTGATTTTCAAAAGGTTCCGGCCCCACCAACACATGGGAAAGACGATCCTGCTCGCGCCCAAACAGAGACAGAATATATCCGGCGAAAAAGCCCATGGTCTTGCGCCCACCTGCCAGGGAAACATGCAGGGCAGTATCAGCTCTGGAGCAGAAATGGCGAATGTGGTAGGTAATAGCATCGGCCAGGGCACGGTTATCCGCCTCGGTGCGGATGTCTTCCAAAGGCTCACCCTGTCTATTGCACACAAGATGGATATGCTTGTCGTTAAAATACATGGCGGGCAGGTTATACTCCCGCACCAAGCGATGAAACCAGCCACCCTCTTCAATAAATAGCGTCAAACGCGCATGCTCCGCCCCGCGCACTGTTGTCAGTAGATGAATCTCATCCGGAATCCAAGGATCGGGCCGATGCGCCAGAGCATAAAGGGTTTCGGTGACAATTTGCGGTGTCAGGCCGGTGACGCAGAATAAAATTCTTTTCATCACCACCGCTTGATCTGTTCCACACGATATTCCGTCAAGGCAGGTTGACACGCCTGAAATGCGGCCAAATCCAGCTCCTGCCCGCGCAAGTGGGCGGGAATAGTCAAATCCAAATTGATATAGCGTACACCATGCGCATTCAAACGGGCAATCCAGGCCAGGGGCAGATTGCCGATAACACAATCTCCAGGCGCCATGCTGAGATAATCCTTCTGCTCAAGATGGGTTAATATCCGATCCACAGGCACACCCTTCAATTCAACCCACTCTCTTGCCGCGCCATGGCGACTGATCAGCCATGTTTTCAAGCAGGGTGTGTCGCTTTCAGGCCTGTTCATGCTGCACCTCTTGAGTAATCCGCGCTATTTTCTGCGGCCCATGCAACCATTCTCGCGCTTGTTCCAGGGAAATCTGTCGGCACGCAAAGGGATACGGCCATGCCTGGCTTTCCGCTACATACAGACAGCACTGGTCTTGATCAGGCCGATCGATTGGATCCCACACTGCACCGGCTCTATTCTGACTTGATATATGCAAACGCAGACGAACCATCTGCAGAAGAAACGGCCGCCCCTGGTTGAAAAGCCCCTGTCGGTCGTGCCATATACCCTGATGCTGAAGCCCATAGACCCACTGCTTCAAAGGCAGCCGCTGGTTTTTGTTCACCGAGCTCAATACAGCTTGTGCCAACTGTCGCTGATCCACGCTGGGCTGTGTGGGTACCATGACAATCAATACTTTTATATTGGCTGGCCTGGACGCACCATTTTCAGCACTCTCTTGCGCTTCTTCCAGTATCACGGTGAGAAAATGATCCAGGGATGCCTTCCACTGCGCATGAGCCTGGGCAAACCACAACATAATGACGATAAACAGGTTGGCAAATGTCACTACTATCCCGATCCAGTCCAGCTGAGATAGTGCCTCCTGCCAAATGTTTTGAAAGAAAAGGGGCAAAATGCAGAAAGCACCGCCTACCACAAATACAAAAATAAGCAAAGGCCACAGCCACTCATGCCTTTTTTCATACAGCACGAACCTCCAGAAATTTTTACTGAAAAAACCCTTGATCGGTTGCCACTGTGGAGTATTTTTATCCAACATTGCCATCTCCTTCCGCCACCAACAAGTTTGCCCACATCCATTGCGCCAATAACATCCAGCCCCAATACAAAAGGGACTCAATCCAGCCAATGGGCAAAACAGACCGACACCAATAACTTCTCATAAGCTTATTGTCACGCCGCCTTTAGACTTTGGTATAGGACAACGGCGTATACTTTAGCCTTTCTGCCCCAAAGTATGGAAATGACAATATTGTCAGACAGGTATGGGTAAATTGCCTTAAATGCTCTGTTTATCTATACCAATATCCCGACGGGCGGCGGTAATGGTGACGGTAAAACCTGCCAGCACATCAATCAGCGCCATAATCAATAACATGAGGAAAAACTGATTACCACAGGCGGGAATCAGTAAAAACGCCATGAGATAACCGATAAAGACAAAGGTGGACATCATATGGTCAACAATGGCCACCGTGCTGATGCGGGTGGATTTCAGCACTTCAAAAAATAGAAACACCAAAGCGATCATCACCAGCAAGCCATTGGTGGTGACCTTCATGGCCACGCCGGAAAACAGAGGAACTTCAAACAGCACGGAATAGAGGGTCTGGGTTCCACCGCCCAGATAGACAATGGCCAGATAGGCCACCAGGGGCCATAGCAGGCCGGGTAGGGCTGCAAGCAATTTCATAAGGCGTTCCCTTTGCGTTAAATTTGCCATTCTATCCCAGTTTTTGTGGGGTCGAATAGGTTACAATGGTTAGTTACCCCGTTAATTGATAGGAGAGCTGTGACATGGCACGCGTCACTGTTGAAGATTGTCTGGATAAGGTGGAAAACCGTTTTGAATTGGTGCTGGTGGCGGCGAAGCGCGCCCGGCAGATCGAGCGCGGCGCAGAACCCACCGTGCCGCGGGAAAACGACAAGCCCACCGTCATTGCCCTGCGCGAGCTGGCGGAGGGCAATATCGAGCCCGCTGTGGTACTGAACGATCCAGACACACCGCCGGTCTTTGGTTAACCCCTATTCAGCCGCTGGACATGTCATCACTGGCGCCCCGCTCACCAGTACCCATTCCAGCCCAGCAGACGCTGGGGCTGGAAGATACGCCCAGTTCAGTACAGGCTGAAAACCCTTTGCAAAATCTGCTCAATCAAGCGGGCACTTATCTGCCGGCAGATAAAGTGGACACCATTGAACAAGCCTTTCACTTTGCCGCTCAAGCCCATGCGGGACAAAAACGAAAATCCGGAGAAGCCTATATCTGGCATCCTGTGGCGGTAGCCACGATTCTGGCAGAAATTCATCTGGATCATGAAAGCCTGATTGCCGCGCTGCTCCATGATGTGGTGGAAGACACCAGCGTCACCAAAGAAGATGTGGTGGAACGCTTTGGTCAAACCGTGGCTGAGCTGGTGGATGGGGTGACCAAACTGGGCAAGCTCAAAAACCGCAGCGCCCAGGAAACCCAGGCGGAAAACTTCCGCAAAATGATGCTGGCCATGAGCCGGGATATTCGGGTGATTCTGATCAAGCTGGCAGACCGATTGCATAATATGCGCACCTTGGGGGTGATGCGCCCGGACAAGCAGCGACGCATCGCCAAGGAAACCTTGGAAATCTATGCGCCTATCGCTGCCCGCCTGGGTATTAACGCATTTCGCATCGAACTGGAAGATCTGGGCTTCAAGGCCATGCATCCGTGGCGTTATCGGGTGCTGGAGGCCGCGGTTAAACGGGCGCGTGGGCCGCGTAAGGAGTTGGTGGCGCAAATCACCCATACCCTGCAGCACCGCCTTGATCAGGATGGTATCCCGGGACGGGTGCTGGGCCGGGAAAAGCATCTATACAGTCTGTATAAAAAAATGCGCGACAAGCGCATGCAATTCAGTGAAATTCAAGATCTGTTCGCCTTTCGTATCATTACCGATACAGTAGACAACTGCTACCGGGCGCTGGGTGCGGTCCATCAGCTCTATAAGCCCCTGCCGCGGCGCTTTAAGGACTATATTGCCATTCCTAAACCCAATGGTTATCAGTCCTTGCATACGGTGGTATTTGGCCCGGGTGGTGTGCATATCGAAGTGCAAATCCGGACAGAGTTGATGCATGAGGTGGCCGAACATGGTATCGCCGCCCACTGGGAATATAAGGAAAAAGGCGCTTCCCAACCCTCTGCCGTTGAGGCCAAAGCACAAGAGTGGATCAAGCACCTGCTGGAAATCCAGCAAAGTGCCGGCAACAGCGTGGATTTTCTGGAAAATGTCAAAATCGATCTATTTCCGGATGTCATCTATGTGTTTACGCCTAAAGGGGACATCATTACGCTACCGACGGGCGCGACACCCGTGGATTTTGCCTATCATGTGCATACCAATCTGGGGCATGCCTGTGTCGGTGCGCGGGTGGATAAGGAGCTGGTGCCCTTGCGCACGCCCTTGACAAGCGGCCAGACAGTAGAAATTATCAAAGGCAAGGAAGCCCATCCCAATCCCGCCTGGCTGGATTTTGTGGTAACCCCCAAGGCGCGCACCCAGATCCGCAACTGGTTGAAACATCAGACTCAGATTAGCGCTATTGATCTGGGCCGTCGCCTGCTCAGCCGGGCACTACGGAGTTTTAAAATCACCTTTGAACAGCTGGAAGAAACCACACGCCAATGTATTGTGCAGGCCTTACAACTGCCCAGTTGGGATACCTTATTGGAAAAAATCGGTCTGGGTGAGCGTAATGCCGCACTGGTAGCCAAACAGATCGCTGATCTGTTGCAGGATAACACCCGCCCCAAGACGCAAGCCGACACCCATCAACCTTTGGCGATCAGTGGAACGGAGGGACTGGCGGTCAGCTTTGCCAACTGTTGTCATCCGATTCCCGGCGATGAAATCATCGGTTTTATTTCTGCAGGAAAAGGGCTGGTCATTCATCGACGCCATTGTCGCAATGTGCAGAACTACCGCAATCAGCCGGATAAGTGGCTGGATGTCAAATGGGAAGCGCAGGTGCAAGGCCTGTATCACACCCTGATTCAACTGGAAGTCGAAAACCGCCGTGGCGCC
This sequence comes from Sulfurivirga caldicuralii, assembly GCA_015661715.1. Classification (GTDB taxonomy): domain Bacteria; phylum Pseudomonadota; class Gammaproteobacteria; order Thiomicrospirales; family Thiomicrospiraceae; genus Sulfurivirga; species Sulfurivirga caldicuralii_A. The sequence continues at coordinate 146 of DQVN01000045.1, read as the reverse complement.
TTAGCGGAAATCGCCACCGCCATTGCCAAAACCGGCACCGACATTGCCCATGTCAAATCCGAAGACAAGGATGAAACCTACAGTTTAATGCAGTTTGAAATCCGGGTGCGCGACCGTGACCATCTGGCCAGTCTGATGCGCACCCT
>DQVN01000075.1 GCA_015661715.1 Sulfurivirga caldicuralii | reverse complement strand
CTTGATGGAACTGCCCAATCCCTGTCAAGGGGTTAAGCGTCCTGCTCATGGGGGTCGAGACGACCATTTTGCCCTGCGTGTGGATGAGCTTGAACAGTGGGCGGCGTGGCTTGAAAAGAAGGGTGTTCCGTTTACTCGAAGTCATTCCGGGCGGATGGCACTGTTTTTGCGTGATCCGGATGGAAATGCCATTGAGCTGTTTGAGTGTGGGTAAGCTAAAGATTCGCACGGGTCGGCCGTTTAACATAACAACTGTGTAAAGAGAATAGATGAACGCCGACCAGAAAAAGGAAGGGAAAAATGGCCATTAACAGTGATATCGGACTTTCATTGCTAAATAGCATGGGCGTTGGCCGTTTTGATGTGGCCAATATGGCTCGTGTCTTGGCGGAAGCCGATGTGGCGGCTCAGCGAATCAATCTGGAGCAGAGACAACAAAAGCTGGATTTTAAGCTGAGTGGTTTCAATCTGCTCAATCAGGCCTTGCAGGGGTTTAATAGCCAGATTGCCAGTGTATTGGATCCTAAAACCTTTTCGAAGTTGTCAGCCAGCGCTTCCGATGAATCCGTGATCAGTGCTCAAGTCACCGGTCAGCCGGTGGCAGGAACCTATGCCATTGAAGTTCAACAGTTGGCTCAAGCGCATACCCTGGCGACCAGTAATAGCTTTACATCTGCAAACGAGGTGGTGGGGGAGGGCACCCTCTCTATCACAGTCGGCGGCGTTCAGCATGATCTGACCATTGACAGCAGCAACAATACCCTGGAGGGTATCCGCGCAGCAGTAAACAGTGCCAATATTGGGGTGACAGCCACCATTGTGAATACAGGCAGTGGCTATACGCTGATGTTCAGCGCGGAAAAGACAGGAGTGGCCAATGCCATCAATATCAGCGTGAGTGATAACGATGGAGATGATACGGATAATACAGGTTTGTCGCAGCTGATTAATGCCAATATGAACGAGACGGTGGCGGCTCAGGATGCAACGATTGCAATCAACGGGTTGGCCATCAGTCGCAGCGACAATGTGATCAGCGATGTGATCGATGGGTTGACATTGAATTTGAATTCGGCTGATCCTGGCGTGACACAAACGATTACCGTCAGTCGCGATACCTCAGAAGCCCAGCAGGCGGTTCAGGACTTTGTCGACCTGTATAACAGCCTGCAGGATGTGTTCGATATTTTAGGGTCTTATGGTAATAGCCCCACAGAAGAGGATCCGGTCTCCGGTTCCCTCAAGGGGGATGCCACATTACGCATGTTGAAGCAGCAGGTGCGGGAGATGGTTTCCCAACCAGTGGCGGGGTTGACCGGAGCGGTAAGGAGCCTGGCCGATGTGGGGATCAAGACCAATCTGGACGGGACGCTAGAGCTGGATACGGCGAAACTGCAACAGGCCCTGGATGCGGATTCGGAAGCAGTGGCTAAGCTGTTTGGTTCATCCCTGACTGCAACCGATCCGCTGGTGAGCTATGTGGGCAGTAATGACAAAACCCCGGAAGGCACCTGGGACCTGTTTATCAGTGCCGCTGCAGAGCAGGCTGTGCTTACGGGTGCCGTGTTAGGGGGTAGCGGGTCGATCACACTGGATGGAAGTAATAATACCTTGGAGATCTCCATTAACGGCACAGCGTCTACCACCATCTCTTTGGCTCAGGGCACCTACACTCAGGATGAGCTGGCGGCGCTGCTGCAGTCCGCCATCAACAATGAGACAAACATTGCCGCCGCCGGAGGCAAGGTGTCGGTGCGTTATGACAGTGCCAATGATCGTTTTGAGTTGGCGACCGATCGTTATGGTTCTCAAGCTTCGATTGAGTTGACCGGGGGCACAGCGCTCACCAGTGGTGTGTTGGGCTTTAGTGTGGGCGATAGTGATACCGGTGTGGATGTGGGAGGACAGATCAGCGATCCGGTTACAGGCAATACCTACACCTTTACCGGTGAAGGGCGAAGGGTTCGGGTAAGTGACTATGCGCTGGATGGGCTTCCCAAAGGGTTAGAGTTTAATGTAGAAGGTAGCGCAACAGGCAATCGGGGGAGTATCACCTTCAGTCGTGGCGTGGCAGCACGGATTGTTAATGCGTTTGAACAATGGATGTCCGCAGAAGGGGTTGTGGGGCAGAAGCTGGAAAGCTTGAATGACAAGCAGCGTGAGTATGAAGCTCAGCAGCAGAAGATTGATGAGCGTTATGAAATGTTGGAATTGCGCTATCGAATTCAGTTCGGGCAATTGCAAGCGGTGCTGGATAGCTTTCAACAGACTCAGGCATCTTTGGCGGCGCAATTAGCCGCCTTGCAGCCGAAAAAAGATTAAGGTTTCACACAAGGGAGTAGCATTATGAGCATGGCAATGAGACAGAAATTCCTCAATCAATATAAAAATACTGGCATTGAAAGTGCGGTGTTAGGGGCAACCCCGCATAAGCGGGTGTCATTGCTATACGACGGGGCAATCCGTCATGTGCGGCTGGCAAAGCTGGCGACAGAACAGCGCAATATTGAACAAAAATCCCTGCACACGGGTAAAGCCATGGATATTGTCAGTGGTTTGCGCGCCTCGCTGGATCTGGAAAAGGGTGGTGAGTTGGCGCAACAGTTGGATGCGTTGTATGACTTTGTTCTACGCTATCTTCTGGCGGGAAGCAAGGACAATGATCCTGAAAATTATGTCGTGGTGATGGAGATATTGCAGACCTTACAGGATGGGTGGAATGCCATGCCAGACACCTATCGAGCCATGGGGGATGAAGAATTAAACCACTTGCGTGTTCAGGACAATGGCTAAGTTATCTGAGGCAGAATGTTGTTTGTTGAATTGTTTGGGGCTGTCGCAAATGTTGATAGAAGCCGCGCAAGCGGGTCAATTGAGCCGCATGCACAAATTGCAGCAGCGCTGGCAGCGGGAAGTGGCGTCCTGTGTAGAAGTGATTAGGGCGCAGGAAGATCTTTCCGTGGTGGAAGCGCAGTTGATGCGCTTGTTGGCTGATGTGGAGGAGAAAAGCCGGGTACTGGAACAGGTGATTGGCCAGTTGCAGGCGCAACAACGGAAAGCATTGCAGCAACTGCGGCAGGCAGAGTCTTACTTATCGAGGCCTTGAAGGTGCCAGTGCCAATTTTTTGACATATCTGTCTCATCTCTCTATAAAATGACCCGGGATTATTCCCGGGTTTTTTGCATATGGATCAGGTGCAGGAAAAAGTGCTGTCAGGCCTGGTGGGCGAAAGTCCAGCAATGCGCCAGGTGAAAAAGCTTATTTTGCAGGTGGCGCCCACGGATGCGACAGTCTTGATTTTAGGTGAGTCCGGCACGGGAAAGGAGGTGGTGGCTCAAGCCATCCATGGGGTCAGCCAGCGCGCCAGTCGGCCTTTTGTGCCCATTAACTGTGGTGCCATTCCAGGGGAACTGTTGGAGTCGGAGTTGTTTGGCCATGAAAAAGGCGCTTTTACCGGCGCCATTACCGCCCGAAAAGGGCGGTTTGAAATGGCTGAAAAAGGGACGCTGTTTTTAGATGAAATTGGCGACATGCCTTTGCCGATGCAGGTGAAACTGCTGCGGGTATTACAGGAGCGCACTTTTGAGCGGATCGGTTCCAATAAAAGCATTCGCTGTGATGTCCGGGTTATTGCCGCCACCCATCAAGATCTGGAGCAGCGTAT
>DQVN01000151.1 GCA_015661715.1 Sulfurivirga caldicuralii | reverse complement strand
GCCGCTTTCATCGCCTGCACCACAGCGTGAATGACTTCCTCCTCGCACACCATCTCAACCTTGTACTCCACCACCTGCTGGACCTGATCGACCTGCCCTATAAAAGGGTCCGCGCCTTCAAGGGGGCGAAACTGTCCCGTTCCCTTAACCTGCCAACTGCATCGATCATATTGACCGATGCGACCAGCACCTGCGGCAAACATGGCCGCCTTGACCACTTCCAGATGACTTTCCGGCACAAAAAATGCAATCTTATACATCTCCGCTACAATACCCCCTTATTGTGCAATCTATCAAGGAGCGCTGAATGAACAAGCTTTTAATTACCTTTGGCATTGTGATCATTTGGGGACTGATTGCCCTCTTCTTCAATATGCCTATCCTGGCAAATCTGGAATTCATCTTTGGTCTAACAGGCTTTTTACTGCTTTACTTCAAGGATTTTGATCCCGAAACAGCCTCCGCAAGAGAAAAAACCCTACGGAAACGCTGGCTGACGGTCTTCGCCATTGCTATGCTGTTTGGTCTGTTGTTCGGCTCCTTGTGGAACAGCGAAATCATTCAACCTGCCAAACATCCTGACGCCCCGCCTGTACCTGCTCAGGGGCCTTTTCCCGGCACTTAAAACAACTGAGGCGCCTAATAGCGCCTCAAAATATAACACCCTAAAAAGGCCTTACTTGCCCAGTTTCTCCTGATCTATATCACACACTTTACGCATGCGCAGCTTATTGCTCTGCACAAAGTTCATGACATACTCATACATGCCCGGGTTCTCTTTTTCCAACCGGTCATCGATAATCAAACACTTCTGCCCGTCATACAGCTCTGGATGCAACAAATCCGAATAAACCAGACGGTGCTGACGGCCATAACTGGCCATCATAGAAGAGATACGGTCAATCCAGTCACTGGGGCGGAACTTACGCCCATCTTCCGTGTAACCCTCTATGATGTACTTGCAGTGCACCGTTCACCCCTTCATCAAACACTTAAACGTTTGAATTTTACCATAGGTGAACAAGGCAAATTGTTGCTAAAAATGGCATAATATCCGGCTTCTAACCCATGGAAACAACAGGCCGATGACCCAGTACATCACCGACGATCTGCGCATACGCAGCATTACGGAAGTGGAGCCACCCAAGGCGCTCCATGAGCGCTTTCCCATAAACGATACGGCAGCCCGCACAATCGCTACAACCCGCCAGCAGATCCATAATATCCTGCATGGCCAAGATGATCGCCTGCTTGTGGTCATTGGCCCCTGCTCCATCCATGATCCTGAGGCTGCGCGTGAATACGCTCAACGCCTGAAAGGACAGATCCAGCAGTATCAAAACGACCTGCTGATCGTCATGCGGGTTTACTTTGAGAAACCTCGCACCACGGTGGGCTGGAAAGGACTCATTAACGACCCAGATCTGGATGAGACCTTCAAAATCAATAAAGGCTTAGCCTTAGCCCGGGCGCTGCTCCTGGATATCAACACCCTGGGCGTACCGGCTGCCACCGAATTTCTCGACTTGATCTCCCCCCAGTATATTGCAGACTTGGTCAGTTGGGGTGCCATCGGTGCCCGCACCACCGAAAGCCAGGGCCATCGCGAACTGGCCTCCGGACTCTCTTGTCCGGTGGGCTTCAAAAACGGTACAGACGGCAGCATTAAAATCGCAGTGGATGCCATCCGTGCCGCCATGCGCCCTCATATCTTCATGTCCCTGACGAAGGACGGGCGTTCCGCGATTTTTTCCACCACAGGCAATGAGGACTGCCATGTCATCTTAAGAGGAGGCACTCAAGGCCCTAACTACGATGAAGCCTCCGTAATGGAAGCCGTCCATCAATTGCAGGCCGCCCAGGTTCAAGACAAACTCATGATCGACTGTTCCCATGCCAATAGCAACAAACAGTACGAACGCCAGTTGATCGTGGCACAGGATATCGCACGGCAGCTCAGGGAAGGCGAAAGCGCCCCCTACATTATGGGCGTGATGATAGAAAGCCATCTCAAGCCGGGACGACAAGATGTCATACCAGGTCAACCCCTGGAATATGGCAAGAGCATTACGGACGCCTGTATTGGTTGGGAAGATAGCGAGACTGCGCTAAAACTGCTGGCAGAAGCGGTCAAGGCACGTCGGGCGTGATATTACTCAAAAATGCTGAAAACCTTGCGTCCCTGATAGCGGGAACACCCGCCCTTGGTGTAAAACGCTTACACCCTGGCCCCTCTCAACCCGCCCAATAATACGCACCTGTCCATCAGTCTGCGCTTGCCGGGCGAGCTCCGGCGGCATGGCAACCAGTAACTGATAATCTTCTCCGCCAAATAGGGGCGGATCCCAGTTCCCATGGTGCGCACACCACTGTTGCACCGGCGAACTCAACGGTAACCGCTCCAATTCAATCACAATAGACACCCCAGACTGGGCAGCCAAATGGCCGGCATCCTGAACCAATCCATCAGAGATATCAATCGCCGCATGTACATCCAGCTTGGTCAAATAACGCCAAGCATCAAGCGGTAGCTGGGGCCGCTGCAAAGCCAACATACACGCATCATCTTCGGGCGCTTGCCCCATTAACATGGCCAGTCCCAAGGCCGCATCACCCAGGGTGCCGGTCACTGCCAGCAAATCACCGGGACGCACGCCGCTGCGCCGCCATGGACGACCGGATGCAGCCGTCCCCAAAGCTGTCACCGTCAGCACCATTATCGCCCCCCTGGTGGTGTCACCACCGGAAAGACAAACCCCAAAGGTCTCACAGGCCGCTTTTAGCCCTTGATGCAGGGCCGCTAATCTATCCGGTTGAGCATCTGGTAAGGTCAAGGCCAATTGGATGGTTTGTGCCTTGGCACCCATGGCCATTAAATCACTGACATTAACCGCGACGGCCTTATAGGCCACATGCTCAACGGGCCAGTGGGGTAGAAAATGAATACCGCTAACCAATGTATCCGTACAGACATAGGTGGCTGAATCGCATGGCAGAATGGCTGCATCATCCCCCACACTCAACGGAATTTGACGGCACTGCAAGGGCGCAAGATAGCGCTTGATCAGCTCGAATTCATTGATCTGCCCCATAGAGAGCCCCTCCCAGAAACAAAAAAGCCCCTTGATCACTCAAGGGGCTTGTATTTGGTTGCGGGAGCAGGATTTGAACCTGCGACCTTCGGGTTATGAGCCCGACGAGCTACCAGACTGCTCCATCCCGCGTCATTGGAACGAAGCGTATTATAGTGTTAGGCCTTGTTTTCTTCAACCCTTTTGCGCACAAAGTACTTGTGAAAATTGTACCGATAGATAAACCCCGGAAAGGCAAAAATAGCAAACAGGAACACCACTGTGACCCAGAACTCCCACTGCTGCGGTGCGTGATTGCCCATCACCCTGCCTTCCAGCAAATAGCCGAATAGCACCATCAACCCAAAATAGCTCGCCCACTCCAGCAATCCCAGCCAAAAGGGCTTATGATTTTTTAAAGGAATAAATAAAAACAGCCGCTGATTGACCAGCCAAGGCAAGTTGGCCAGCACAACGGCCGTTATGATCAGAAGATTGACCGCCAGATCTACACTCATCTCAGCCTACAACCGTCAGCCCTAAGCTGCGATAGCACAGATCCATGATCCAGCTCGGGAACAGACCCAGAATCAACAGGGCGGACGCTGCGATGCTGACGGCAACACCCAGCTCACGGGTCAGCGGCTCTGCAGGAAGCTGCCGATCTGTCCGATCGAAATACATGACCTTGACCACGCGCAAATAGTAGAAAGCCCCCACGACCGCCATGACCACGGCCAGAATGGCCAACCACAATAGTCCAGCATTAATGGCCGCCTCAATGACCGCCACTTTGGCGAAAAAGCCGATAAACGGCGGAATGCCGGCCATGGAAAACATGACAAACAGCATCATCACTGCCAACCAGGGGTTTCGCTCATTCAACCCCTTGAAGTCCTCAATTTCATCAAACTCCATGCCAGCACGCGCCAGGGCGATAATCATGCCAAAAGCCGCCACACTGGTGATCGCATAGATGACAATATAGAACATGGCGGATGCGAAGCCTTCCGCATCCCCTGCAGCCACGCCCATCAAGACAAAACCGACATGGCTTATCCCGGAATAAGCCAGCAGTCGTTTCAGGTTGGTCTGGGCAATGGCGATCACTGTCCCCACAATCATCGACAGCGCAGCCAAAATAACCAGCATGCCCTGCCAATCTGGCAACGCCAGCTGCAAACCATCCCATAGGAGGCGATAGACAATGGCGAAAGCCGCAATCTTAGGGGCAGAGGCCAAATAAAGGGTCATGGCTGTGGGTGCACCATGATAGACATCCGGCACCCACATATGGAAAGGGACTGCACCGAGCTTAAAGGCCAGGCCGATCACGATAAATACCAGTGAGAACGCCAGCACCTTACCATCAGCTTGACCCGAGTCGATCACTTCGGCAATTTCAGGCAGTACCAGCGTACCCGTGGCCCCATACAGCATGGACATACCATAGAGCATCATACCGGTCGCCAACGCACCCAGGACAAAGTACTTCATCGCCGCCTCTGAAGCCCGATCCGAATGTCGTTGCATCGCGATCATGGCATACAAAGCCAGCGACATAATCTCCAAGCCGAGATAAAGGGTAATCAGGTTATAGGCGCTGACCATGACAAACATGCCCAGCACCCCGAACAGACCGAGCACGAAATACTCACCAAAGTAGGCCTGGTTCTGCAGCAGGTACTCGCGGGAAAAGAGGAAGATACCAATGCTGACCAACACGATAAACAGCTTCAGCACATCTGCCAAGGTATCGCGCACATAACTGTTATCAAAGGTAACGTGCGTCTCAGAGGCAAACCCCATATAAACGGTTAATCCCACGATAATCAGCGTAATTTGAGTCGCCCAATAGGTGCAGTGCTGGCAACGCTTACTCCATACCGTATCGGCAATCAGCAGCAACGAGGTCAGCGTCAGCAATACAATTTCAGGCAGTGCAATGGCGAGATTAGG
>DQVN01000019.1 GCA_015661715.1 Sulfurivirga caldicuralii | reverse complement strand
GGCACGCCTGTACAACAAGTTCTTCAGCGCTGATGAAGGCTCCATTTTTGACCGTCTGTAAGATTATTTGGATCAACAATCTTTGGGCAGATGGGCTTTGCGTACCCGTGTAGGGAAGGGGGTCCCCCTATTTTTTTTCTCGCCCGATTTTTCCCGTTTTTTCTGTTGCTGTTCAAGGGCCCAGAGAATATGCCTTTTGACCATTTCTGATGCATTATCAATGGTTTGGGAGAGGTTTTTAACAATTTCTTTATTATAAGGCGCATTGCCCAAGGCGACGGCCAGGTTTCTGCGCCAACGTTCATAGCCGATGCGACGAATGGGCGAACCCTCGAAGTTTTTCAGAAAGGTTTCCTCATCCCATTGCCAAAGATCCAGCAGGCGGATGTTATCCAGATGGTGCCGTGGCTGCCAGGCAGGATTATGGCTACACTCACCGAAGCGGTTCCAGGGACAGACCAGTTGACAGTCATCACAGCCATAGATGCGGTTGCCCATCAGTGGGCGCAATGCTTCAGGAATATCCCCCTCATGTTCAATGGTGAGATAGCTGATACAGCGGCGTGCGTCTACTACGCCGTCTGCCACAATGGCCCCGGTGGGGCATTCAGCCATGCAAGCGGTGCAAGGGCCGCAGCCGTTTTTTTCAAAGGGAGGATCAAGCGGCAAATCCAGGTCGGTAAAAATTTCCGCCAGGAAAAACCAACTGCCGGCCCGTGGGTGAATGAGCAGGCTGTTTTTGCCGATAAACCCCAAGCCGGCTTTTTCGCCAATGGGTCGCTCGAGCACGGGGGCGGAGTCGGTGAAAATGCGATAGTTGAACCCGGGGGCCAACTGATGGATAAATGCCACCAACTCCTTTAACCGCTTGCGAATCAATTTGTGATAGTCCCGGTTGAGCGCATAGCGGGCAATGTAAGCCTGCTCTGGTTGCTGCAGTTGCTCGATGGGGTTTGCTGCCTCGCGGCTATAGTAGGGCATGCGCAGGCTGAGGATGCGTACCGTACCGGGTACCAGCAGATTCGGGCGGGTGCGTTTGACACCATGGCGGACCATATAGCCCATCTCGCCATGGTAGTGATGACCCAGCCAGTTAAAATAGTCCGCTTCATAGGCGGAAAGGTCGGTGTCGGTGACACCTAAATGGGCAAAGCCAAGGTTTGCGGCTTTCTGGCGGATAGCATCTTTCAGGTGGGTAGTATCATGCATACAGGGCATTTTAACTTTGATACCCCCATTCGGTGTGAAGGGGAGCAGGAAACAGCGCGGTTGGCAGGGCAGTTTATGGATTGGCTGTTGACCCAGCCGCAGTTGCAACCGATCGTGGTTTCCCTGCAGGGGAATTTGGGCGCGGGCAAGAGTTTTTTTTGCCGCAGCATGATCCAGTCCATAGTGCCGGCGGCGCGCGTTAAAAGTCCCACCTATACTTTGGTTGAGCCCTATGCAGCGGGGGAATTAACTATATATCATTGGGATTTGTATCGCCTGTGTGATGCACAAGAGCTGGAGTATATGGGATTGCGAGATTACTTACGCCCCCATACGCTGCATCTGGTGGAGTGGTGGGAAAATGGGGCGGGTGTTATGCCGCCGCCCCATTTTCAGGTCTCTTTGATTCCATGCGGCGCCCACTGCCGGGATATATTGATTCGCAATTTGGCATAGATTTTGTTGAGCAGAGCATAACAACAATCGCTCAAATTGCTCTGCTATGACAATCAATCAAGGCTTTGAAAAGATGAAACGCCTGCTTATCCTGTTTATTTTGTCCGCTTTTTTGATCAGTACGCAGGCCTATGCGACCATGCAGTTAGCCAGTGTACGGGCTGCCTGGCATGATACGCAGAAGATTAGATTTGTATTTGAGGTCAAAGGGCATGGAGATGTCCGTTTGAGTAGGCTACAGCAGCCCGATCGCATTCTCTTGCGTTTTTCGCAGGTGAAAAAGGGATTGCGTTTTTCCCGTAAGGTGCTGAATATGGGGTGGGTCAAGCGGATTCGTACTGGCCAGGACCGTCAAGGCGCCTATCTGGTGGTCATCGACTTGCAAGGATCGGCTCGGTATAAATATTTTTGGTTAAAGGGTAAGCGTGCCGGGGAAAAACGGCTGGTGGTGGATGTGCTCAGACCCACGACCCATCTAAGCCAGCGTTCGCGCAAAACAACGGCAAAATCAAGTCGGCAGACAGTATCTTCCACTCATGCTCACGCTACAGCTAAAAATCCAGCGATTCGTGCTAAGCAACGAGCAATCAAACAGGAAATTTTGCGCTTAACCCGTCGTCCCTGGGCGGACAGAGAGCTGATTGTGGCCATTGATGCGGGGCATGGCGGCAAGGATCCCGGCGCCATTGGTCCCGGTGGAGTTCGTGAGAAAGATGTGACCTTGGCCTTGGCCCGCGCCCTGAAGCGGCGTATTGATGCCGAACCAGGCATGCGCGCGGTACTGATCCGCAAAGGAGATGAGTTTATCCCGCTTTATGAGCGTCCCAAGCTGGCCAAGAAATACAACGCGGATCTGTTTATCTCCATCCATGCCGATGCTTTTCCTCAGGATCGGCGTGTGCGTGGTGGGTCGGTCTATGTATTGAGTGAGGCGGGCGCCAGCTCTGTTATCGCCAAAGCCTTAGCCCAAAGAGAAAATGGCAGTATTTTCCTGAATGTGGATTCTTCTGAAAAAGCATCTTCCGTATTGGGGGGGCTGGTGCGCCAGGCCAACCTGAAAGCCAGTCGTAAGCTGGCTCGAGCCGTTCTTCGGGAGATGGCGCGGAAAGTACGGGTACATAATTTGCGCGTGCAGTCGGCCAATTTTGTGGTGTTGCGCGCATTGGAGATGCCCTCGGTTTTGATTGAAGCTGCCTTTCTTTCTAATCCTTATGATGAAAAAAATCTGCGCTCCCCCCGTTTTCAGAAAAATCTGACTGGTGCCATTGTCAAAGGGGTGAAGCGCTATGCCGCTCAGCAGGCCCGGCAACCCCGCTGGGGCGAAAATTTATTCGTACACTACCGGGTGCAACCGGGTGATACTCTGTCAGAAATTGCCCAGCGTTTTGGCACACGGGTGAGCACCTTGCGTCGTCTTAACCGCTTGCGTAATGTGAATCGGCTTTATGTGGGCAAGCGGCTGAAAGTGCCGGTTTCCGAAAAGGTACTGGCTCAACTTTAACCATTACAGCCCTGTAGACGGGCGCCATCCTATTCGGCCTAAGTTACAACGGTATAATGCCCGTCTATGGGTCAACGTCCATCTATTCGTCTTTTATCGGATCAGCTCGCCAGCCAGATTGCAGCAGGGGAGGTGGTTGAGCGCCCGGCTTCCGTGGTCAAGGAGCTGGTGGAAAATGCCTTAGATGCAGGTGCCCGCCGTATCGATATCGAATTGCAGCGAGGGGGCGTGCAGCGTATTCAGGTAAGCGATGATGGGATGGGTATTCATCAGGATGAGCTGCTGCTGGCCGTCAGTCGCCATGCAACCAGTAAGCTCATCACCGCTGAGGATTTGCGCGCCATTTCCACTCTGGGGTTTCGCGGTGAGGCGTTGGCCAGCATCAGCGCCGTTTCGCGCTTTGAACTGGCCAGCCGTACTGCAGAGGCAAGCAGCGGCTTTCGCGTTCATGCCGAAGGGGCGTTGAACTGGCAGGGGCCGGCGCCGGTTGCCATGCCGCAGGGGACCCGCGTAAGGGTCGATGATCTGTTTTTCAATGTGCCCGCCCGGCGTAAATTCCTCAAAACCGAACGCACAGAGCTGGGTCATATTGATGAGCTGGTGCGCCGTATCGCTTTAGCCTATCCCGGTGTGCACTTGCAACTGCGCCACAATGGCAAGCTGCTGCATCAATTGTTACCCGCTCAAGATGAAGCCAGTCAGCTTAAGCGGCTGCAAGCCTTGCTGGGGAGCGGGTTTGTGGAGGCCGCGTTGGCCGTGGACTTTGAAAGCGGCCCCTATCGGCTGCATGGTTGGGTGGCGCAACCCACCTTCAACCGCGCCCAGGCGGATATGCAGTATTTCTATGTGAATGGGCGCATGGTGCGCGATAAAGTATTGGTCCACGCGCTTAAACAAGCCTATGGGGATGTGCTCTACCATGGCCGTCACCCGGCCTATGTGCTGTTTCTAACGCTACCGGCGGAAGAGGTGGATGTGAATGTCCACCCAGCCAAGCTGGAAGTGCGTTTTGCCAATCAACGCTGGGTATATGACTTTGTCCGCCACCGCATACACCAGGCCCTGGCGGCGCCAGTGGCCAAGCCCAGGCCAACAGTTTCAGCGCCGCGGCCGAGCACAGCCCAGCCTGAGGATAAAACGAATACGGCCACTGCTGCATTGCAAGCGGCTCTGGCCTTTCAACAGCCGGATGCATCATTGAAGGTGGCAGAACCTGTTGTGCCTTTTGGTGATAACAGCCAAAAGGCCATGGTGGATACCGACAGCCCCCTTCCACCCCTGGGTTTTGCCAAGGCCCAGGTGCACGGTGTCTTTATTGTGGCGGAAAACGCCCAGGGCATGGTGCTGGTGGATATGCATGCTGCCCACGAGCGTATCGTTTATGAGCGGCTGAAACAACAGTGGTTGCAGCAACAGGTGGTCAGTCAGCCCTTATTGGTGCCGGTGGTTATGTCGGTTGCGTCCGCTGAGATGCGCACTTGGGAAGCGCATCAACAAACCTTCAGCCGTTGGGGTTTTCACATGGAGAGCGCGGGCCCGGAACAGTTGCGCATCAATGCGGTGCCCGCATTGCTGAGCCAGGCGCCAGCGGATCAACTGGTGCGGGATATGCTCTCGGAGCTAAAGCAAGTTGGCACGACAGACTTGCCGCAACAATTGACCAATCAAATGCTCTCCACCATGGCCTGTCATGGATCAATTCGCGCCAACCGTCGCTTGACCCTTGAAGAGATGAACCAACTGTTGCGGGATATCGAGGCCACAGAGCGCTCCGGACAGTGTAACCATGGTCGTCCCACCTGGGTGCAGCTGGATATGCAGCAGTTGGATCGGTTGTTCATGCGGGGGCGATAATGGGTTGGCAGGCGCTTTTAGACCGGGATCAGGTGCCGGCCATTATGGGGCCGACGGCCACGGGCAAAACCGCGCTGGCGCTATGGCTGGCCGAGTCTCTGCCCGTGGAAATTATCAGTGTGGATTCCGCCCTGGTTTATCGCGGTATGGACATCGGCACTGCCAAGCCCACGGCAGGGGAACGTGCCCGAGTGCCCCATCATTTGATCGATATTCTTGATCCCGCAGACAGCTATTCTGCTTCGCGTTTTGTGGCGGATGTGCGCCAATGTGTGGCTGAAATCCGTCAGCGCGGGCGTCTGCCTCTACTGGTGGGGGGAACCATGATGTATTTCAATGCCCTGCAGCATGGTTTGGCGCCTTTACCGGAGGCCGACCCCGAACTGCGCGCTGAACTCACCGCCCAGTGGCAACAGGATCCTCATGTGCTGCGCGCCGAGCTGGAGCGGGTGGATGCGGAAGCGGCGGCTCGCATTGCCCCGGCAGACCCCCAGCGGACGATTCGGGCTTTGGAGGTCTATCGGCTCACCGGCACCCCCTTGTCCGTGCTGCAACGCAATACCCGGCCCCAGGTGGATTTCACACTGATGAAATTCGGTTTGATACCGGCCCGGCGCCAGAGGCTGCATCAACGGATTGAACGCCGTTTCCGCACCATGCTGGCACAGGGGTTTGAGCAAGAGGTGCGTGCCTTGTATACGCGGGGCGACCTCACCCCGGAGTTGCCGGCTATTCGCAGCGTTGGCTATCGACAGATGTGGGGGTATCTGGCAGGAGAGTATGATTGGGATACCATGGTACACAAAGGGATTGTGGCCACACGCCAGTTGGCCAAACGTCAGTTGACCTGGCTGCGCAAGGAGGCAGAGATGCTTTGCTTTGATCCTTATGCTCAATCCATGGAGACCATTGGCGCGGCTATACTGCAACGATTGAATGGATAAAGGCAAGCATTTTCCAGTAAGATAAGCGATATATATTGAGATGATGGAGTAAACAGATATGGCCAAAGCCCTACCAATACAGGATCCTTATTTGAATGCCCTGCGTCGGGAGCGTATTCCCGTGTCTATCTATCTGGTCAACGGGGTCAAACTGCAGGGGCGGGTTGATTCGTTTGATCAGTTCGTGGTGGTGCTTAAGAGTAATGTGACCCAGATGGTCTATAAACATGCCATTTCCACCATTGTGCCGGCGCGGGATCCCAAGTCGTTCAATTTGGGTGAAATGATTGCAGAAAGCGAAGCAACACAAGAATCAGCACCAAAAGAGAAGGAAACAGCTGAAGCGTCTGAATAATCTAGAGCGCGAAGAAGTTGGATAAGACAAGCCGGCCCTGGCCGGCTTGTTCCGTTTGGGGGCATGCATGACAGAACTATTTGGGCGAATTAAACCGCAGCGTGCACTGGAGCGGGCCGTGCTGGTGCATGTGGACTTTTACCAGCAGGCGGACCGAGAAGGGCTGGAAGAATTCCGCGAGCTGGTGGATTCAGCCGGTGCCGAGGTGTGCGCCCTGATCACCACCCGACGGGATCGTCCCGATGCCAAATACTTTGTGGGTCGAGGTAAAGCGGCCGAGATTCAAGAAGCCGTCGCGGCGCATCAGGCGGATGTGGTGATCGTGAATCATGCCCTCAGCCCGGCCCAGGAGCGTAATCTGGAGCAGTTGGTTCAGTGTCGGGTCTTGGATCGGGTGGGTCTGATTCTGGATATTTTCGCTCAACGGGCCCGTTCCCACGAGGGTAAACTTCAAGTGGAGCTGGCCCAATTGCGTCATATGTCCACCCGTCTGGTGCGCGGCTGGAGCCATTTGGAACGGCAGAAAGGGGGAATTGGCCTACGGGGGCCGGGTGAAACCCAATTGGAGACAGACCGACGCCTGCTGCGTGAGCGCATTAAACAGCTGGAAAAGCGTATTGAAAAGGCGCGCAAACAGCGGGAATTGGGGCGTCGCAGTCGCAAGAAAACCGATCTGCCCACCATTACCATTGTCGGCTATACCAATGCGGGCAAATCGACGCTGTTCAATGCGCTGACCTCAGCGCAGGTGTATGCGGAAGATCGACTGTTCGCCACCCTGGATGCCACCTTGCGCCGGGTACACCTGCCGGGCGCCGGGCCGGTGATTTTTGCCGATACGGTTGGTTTTATTCGGCATATTCCCCATGATCTGGTGGCCGCATTTCGCTCCACCCTGGAAGAGACCCGGGAGGCGGATCTGCTGATCCATCTGGTGGATGCGGCCGATCCGCTACGGGAAGAAAAAATGGCGGATGTGGAGGAGGTGATCCGGGAGGTGGGGGCAGAGGCTGTGCCGCAGCTTATGGTCATGAATAAAATTGACCGGCTCGATCCGCCGGTGGCACCGCACATTGACTGGGATGCGTCTGGTCGGGCCAAACGCGTGTGGCTTTCCGCCCGGGAGGGCATTGGCTTAGACCTGTTGCAGCAGGCGGTGGCCAGCCACTTCAAGGGGCGTTATCATCAGGTCAAGGTGCGTCTGCCCATGACAGCCGGTAAGCTGAGGGCCTCGCTGTATAGTCTGGGTCAAGTCCTGGATGAGACCTTTGACGAACAGGGGCGCCCCATCCTGACTATTCGTTTGACGGAGGCACAATATCAGCGTCTCCATGCGTTGAATGACATGGAGATCCTCACCTGAGCCTATTGCGGTGAAAACAGGGGCTTGGAGGGCAACTGGTTCAGCAATTGTTGCGCGGTTTTCAAGTAGACGCGCCGTTTCCAGATCAATTGCCAGCGGGTGCCACCGGTCTGATACCAGAGAATGGCGGCGCGAATACCTGCCAGCAGCAGCGCCCGGATACGGGCGGCATTGGCTTCATCCTGCAGATACACCGGCATGCCCTTGATCATGATTCGGGGGTTCAGGTTGCTGATATTCTCTTTATAGGCGCGGGAGAAGGTTTCGATCACCTGCTGGTTCAGTTCGCCGAAGTGGGTTTTCTGTCGCCGCGCGGTTTCCATGACTTCGCTGATGCGGTTCAGTCGTTCTGAATCGGCCAGGAGTTTTTTGGCCAGGATCACCATCCCAAGTGCATATTGGGTGATATAGAGGTTACGGTTGCTGCCGAGCATCTGTGTGACCATGGTCTCCAGGCCCAAACGCAGCTTTTCCAGCTCGCCGCCAAAGACATCCAGGGTATTGTCGGGGTCGGTGATCAGCAGGCTGTTGAGGCTGACTTCAAAGTAAGGGTCGTGGCGTTTACCCTGTGCCGCCAGATCATGGACCTGACGGGCGGCCTGATAGATACCGGCAAAGGCCAAGGTGCGGTCTTGATCGGTGTAGCTCACAGTGCCTGCTCCATCTGGGTTTCATGCTGAAATCTTTGGCGAATGATACCACCCCCCAGGCACTCATCGCCATCATAAAAAACCACCGACTGTCCCGGCGTCATGGCCCGCTGGGGCTGATCAAACACCACGGCGACCCGCCCATCCGCCAACGGCTCGATGCGGCAGGGTTGGTCAGCCTGGCGGTAGCGGATTTTGGCGTGGAGCTGGCGCTTTTCGGGCGCTGTTCCCGCTGTCCAGTGCAACTGATCGGCAAGCAGCGCCTGGTGGTAGAGCAACGGATGATCATCCCCTTGCACCACAATCAGACGGTTGTGGTGCAAATCCTTTTCCGCGACAAACCAGGGGCGGTTGTCCTGGCCATGGCCGCCGCCGATCCCTAAGCCTTTGCGTTGCCCGAAGGTGTAATACATCAACCCCATATGCTCTCCGACCACTTCACCGTCGGGTGTGACCATCTCGCCCGGCTGGGCGGGTAGATAACGACTGAGAAAGTCG
The DNA here is from genome assembly GCA_015661715.1 of Sulfurivirga caldicuralii. Lineage (GTDB taxonomy): Bacteria > Pseudomonadota > Gammaproteobacteria > Thiomicrospirales > Thiomicrospiraceae > Sulfurivirga > Sulfurivirga caldicuralii_A. The sequence continues at coordinate 1,083 of DQVN01000019.1, read as the reverse complement.
CGGAATTTACGCTCGCCAATAAAACAGATGCCGGTGGAGTCCTTTTTATTAGCCACCGATAGACCCTGTTCAGCGGCCAACGCACGCACCTGCGGCTTTTCCAGCGCGCCGATGGGAAAGAGGCTTTTCTCCAACTGGTGCTGTTGTAGGGTATAAAGGAAATAGGTCTGATCCTTGTTGGCGTCTTTCCCTTTGAGCAGATGGTAACGGCCGTGTGCATCGGTCACATTACGGGCGTAATGCCCCATGGCGATCTTGTCCGCGCCCAGACGCAGCGCCTCGTTGAGAAAGGCTTTGAATTTGACCTCTTTGTTGCACAGAATATCCGGATTGGGGGTGCGTCCCGCTTTGTATTCATCCAGAAAATAGGTGAATACCCGCTCCCAGTACTCCTTGGCAAAGTTCCGCACATGCAGCTCAATGCCCAGCTTGTCGCACACCTGCATCACATCCATCAGGTCTGCGCGGGCGGGGCAGTGGGTTTCGGTATCGTCCCCTTCCCAGTTTTTCATAAACAGGCCTTCCACCTCGTAGCCCTGCTGTTGCAACAGTAGGGCGCTGACGGCGGAGTCCACCCCACCGGATAAACCGACAATGACTTTCATGTGCTGTTCAGCTCCATCCATTCACCAGGCTGCAATTTGCCCAAACGCCAGCGCCCTATTCTAACCCGCACCAGGCGCAGGGTTGGAAAACCCACGGCAGCGGTCATGCGGCGTACCTGACGGTTGCGTCCCTCGGTGATGCGAATTTCCAGCCAGGTGTCCGGTACGGACTTGCGAAAGCGCACCGGTGGGTTACGTGGCCACAGTTTAGGCGGGGCAATGATTTTTACCTTGGCCGGTCGGGTAAGGCCGTCTTTAAGCAGGATGCCGCGACGCAAGGGCGCCAGGTCTGTCTCGGTCGGGGCGCCTTCCACCTGCACCAGATAGGTTTTTTCCAGCTTGTTGCGGGGGTGGGTAATGCGCTGCTGCAGTTTGCCGTCATCGGTGAGCAACAGCAGCCCTTCAGAGTCTCGATCCAGCCGTCCGGCGGGGTAGACGCCCGGGACAGGGAGATAGTCCTTGAGCGTGGGGCGACCCT
>DQVN01000012.1 GCA_015661715.1 Sulfurivirga caldicuralii | reverse complement strand
CTCAGTCAGATTCCGCTGATAGCGGAAACCCTGGGTTCGCCCGGATATACGTTGATTCTGCTGTTGTTGTTTGCCGCCGGCATTGGCGTGGGCGCAGCATTGGCCTGGTATTGGAATCGGGATAGCCTGCATCTTGGCTGGACGGGTCTCTGGTATGGCCTGATAGCGGGGTTGTTGGGCATATTGGTATGGGCCTGGCCGCAGCTGCCGTGGGTATGGTGGCCGGCGTTTACCCTGCTGGCCGTGGTCGGCGGGGTAATGGTGGTGCCTTTGTATGTCTGGTTGCAGCGAAAGATTGAAGATCGGTTGCGCGGACGCCTGTTTGCGGCGCTGAATGTGCTCAATGCCCTGTTTATGGTGGTCGGCACAGGCGGCCTGATGGTATGGCACCTGATGGGATTGTAAGATGTACATTCCAGGATGAAAAAGGAAAAGGCATGCTGAAGCTTTTGGCCAAAGGTCTGTTGAAGTTGTTTTATCGGGTTGAGGTACGGGGTCTGGCGCACTATCGTGCAGCCCAGGAGCAGGGTCGGCCCATTCTGCTGGTGGCCAATCATATCTCTTTGCTGGATGGGGTCTTGATCGAGCTGTTTATTCCGGGGCGCACCACTTTTATGATCGATGAACGGCAGGTGGGGGGCTGGAAAAAGTGGTTGATTCGCCAGGTGGATTATTTCACCGTGGATATGTTCAGCCCCTATGCGGCCAAGCATATGATCAAGGCGCTGCAGGCGGGCAAGCAATGCATGATTTTTCCTGAGGGGCGGATCACCACCACCGGTTCTCTGATGAAAGTTTATGAAGGGACGGCGGTGGTGGCCGATCGAACGGATGCGCTGGTGGTGCCGATTCATATAGAAGGAGCCCAGTACAGCCGTTTCTCTTATTTGGATGGCCGCCGTTTTGCCTGGGTACGGCAACGCTGTTTTCCTAAAATCACCCTGACGGTGCTACCACCGACCCAGATTAAAGCACCAGCGCATCTGAATCCCCATCAGAAGCATCACTATTTGCAGAACAAGTTGTATCTGCTGATGCGTGATAGCGCTTTTTATGCGCGTTTTCAGCCCCGTTCTTTATTGGCTGCTTTGGCTGAAAGCGTGACCTTCTATGGGGGGAACAGCCTGTGTGCCAGTGATATCAATGAGGTGAAGCTGACGCGGAAGAAACTGCTCATTGGCGCCAAGGTACTGGGCGCTGCTCTGGAGAAGCATATAGCGGGTGAGCAGCGGGTAGCACTGCTGCTGCCGAATGTGGCGGGTTTGCCGGTGAGCTGGTTTGCGTTGCAGGCTTATGGCCATGTGCCGGCCATGCTCAATTTCACCGCGGGGATCGGGCCCATGCGCGCTGCCTGTCATACCGCAGAGGTAAAGACAATCATCACTTCGCGTAAGTTTATTGAGGCCATGTCCTTTCACACCCTGATTGCGGAACTGGAACAGGATTTCCGCATCCTCTACCTGGAAGATGTGCGTGAGCAGATTTCATCGCTGGCCAAGTTGGTAGGGATGTTGCGCAGTGTCACCAGTCTGCCGGGTTATCATACGGACCCTCAGGCGGAAGCGGTGGTGCTGTTTACCTCCGGTTCGGAAGGCGCGCCCAAGGGCGTTGTGTTGAGCCATGCCAATATTCAGGCCAATATTGAGCAGATTAGCGCCATGCTGACGCTGTTGCCGGAGGAGGTGATCTTCAATGCTTTACCAACCTTCCACTCCTTTGGCCTGACCGCAGGGATGCTGTGGCCGATTCTCAAGGGTGCGCACGTTTTTCTTTATCCTTCACCGTTGCACTATCAGGTGATTCCGGAGATGGCCTATCAGGTTAATGCCAAAATTATGTTTGGTACGGATACTTTTTATACGGGTTACGCCCGTAAAGCCCACCCCTATGATTTTTACAGCATCCGTGCTTTTGTGGCCGGCGCGGAGCGGTTGCGCCCTGAAACCCGGCAGCTGTATGCGGATAAGTTCGGTAAGCCGATTTACGAAGGTTATGGGGTGACAGAAACCTCGCCCGTGCTGGCTGTCAATATTCCCCAGTCGCATAAGGTAGGTACCGTTGGACAGTTTATTCCGGCAGTGGCATGGCGCATTGAAGCGGTCGAGGGAATTGCCGAAGGGGGGCGGTTGTTTGTGCGGGGTCCCAATGTGATGAAAGGCTATCTGTTTCATGATCGGCCGGGTGAGTTGGTACCGCCGCAAGACGGCTGGCATGATACAGGGGATATCGTCAAGGTGGACGAGGAAGGTTTTGTCACCATTCTCGGCCGCGCCAAGCGCTTTGCCAAGATCGCCGGGGAGATGGTATCGCTGACGGCGGTGGAAAACTATATCAGCCGCTACGCACCACAAGGCCACCATGCGGTGGTCTCGGTGCCGGATGCCAAACGGGGCGAGCAGCTGGTGTTGGTAACCGACGATGAGAACATGAGCAAGCATGTCCTCAAGGAAGCCGCCCGTGAGGCGGGCGTGGCGGAGATTATGGTGCCCAAGACGGTGATTCTGGTGGAGCAGGTGCCCATTTTAGGCACCGGAAAAACCAACTATCCGCAGGTACAGAAAATCGCCGAGCGTCATTTTGAAGGTTAGTCTGCCTTTGGCGTCAAGGGGGCGTTGGCGATCCCCACGCTTTCGCCCAGGCGGTTGAGAAACTGCTCCGCTTCTTTATCGTTCATCAGGTTGGAGGTGACATATAACCCCATCAACTGGGCGAACTGCTCATGGGGCATGACACTGTCGTCGCGAATGCTGCGGATCAGTTGATTGGCGTGCACCTCCGCTTCGATCATCTCCGCCAAACTTTCCGGCAGATGAGGCTGTTCAGCCAATTCTCCCGCCAGCTCATCCAAGGTTTCGATGACCGTCTCATCCGGTGTGCTGTGACAGAAATGCAGCGCATCCACCAATCGTTGCGCCAGACGCTGATACAAGTCAACCAGCGTGGCCGCTTCGTCTGCAGTGGTTGACTCATTGACGCCCAACAACAGGGCCATGTGGGTGGCCAGGCGAGAGGTCAGCACGCTGGGCAGCTGTTCCACAAAGTTAGGGCCGGTGTGGGTAAAAATCAGCGCATAGCGGGAAATATCTTCCACCATGAGACAAGTCGGCACCGCCTGTCCAGTGGCAGCATGACGGATCAGGCGCACATCCACCCACCAGTTGAGCCCGTCCTGCGGCAGGGTTGTCGGAGCGGATTCAATGGGGTAGTGATCCTTAAAGAGCGTTTCGGCTGCAGGTGTCAGGTGAAAGTACATCATAGACCTTTGACTAAAATGAGTTTTACATCAGATTATGGGGCCGATTAGGCCCATTTCAAGCTTTCCGTGCCTGTAATATAACTAATCGGTGTATCTTAATCGTTGAGTAGACAGGTGTCGGCCAGCAGATGCACCCGTGCCAGAATGGCTGAAGCGTATTCAGGCCATATTCAAAGTGAGACCAAGCGACCTGTTTCCAGATATACACACCCTAATCTCCGCAAATTATGCGGTGATTAGGGCCGTTATTCTCCGCATGAGGGATGAGAGGAAAACAACGCCCGGTTCAAATGCTCAACGGTTTCCCGCCAGTGGGGCCGGATCAAGCGGGGCAGGGTGTCCAGCCACTGATTGGGCGTCAGCGAGGCGGGTGGCGATTTGAAGCGGGTCCAGCGGAT
>DQVN01000137.1 GCA_015661715.1 Sulfurivirga caldicuralii | reverse complement strand
TCGATTGATTTGGGGTTGCACACCTTATATTCCGGCATCTGATCAAATTGCAGATAGCGGTAGATCTCACCGGCCATGGCGTTGATGTCCTGCATGTATGTCATATACTCCTCCATTGTGGGCAGACGGCCCAGAATGGCGGTTATGGCGGACAGTTCTGCCGAGCCAAGAAAGACATTGGCATCTTTACCCATGCGGTTGGGGAAGTTGCGCGTTGACGTGGACATGACCGTGGCGCCATCCGCTACGCGTGCCTGGTTGCCCATACATAAAGAGCACCCCGGCATCTCGGTGCGCGCGCCCACCCGACCAAAGATGGCGTAGTAACCCTCCTCGATCAACTGATGCTCGTCCATCTTGGTGGGTGGCGCAATCCATAGTTTTACCGGCAACTGGCCATTGAACTGCTCCAGTACCTTGCCCGCGGCGCGGTAGTGGCCGATATTGGTCATACAGGACCCGATAAACACCTCATCAATGGGTGTATTGGCCACTTCCGACAACGGCTTGATATCATCCGGATCATTGGGACAGGCCAGCAGTGGCTCGGTGATCTCGTTCAAGTCGATCTCGATCACCTCAGCGTATTCGGCGTCCTGATCCGCTTCCAACAGCGTGGGGTTTTCAATCCACGCTTTCATGGCATCACGGCGACGTGCTAAGGTGCGTGCATCCTGATATCCGTTTTCAATCATCCAGTCGATCAGGGCGATATTGGATTGCAGGAACTCGATAATAGGTTCCTTGTTCAATTTCACCGTACAGCCGTTGGCGGAGCGTTCGGCAGAGGCATCCGACAGCTCAAAGGCCTGTTCCACTGTTAGATTTTCCAGCCCTTCAATCTCCAGCACGCGGCCATTGAAGACATTTTTCTTGCCCTTTTTCTCAACGGTGAGCAGCCCTTTTTGAATAGCCACATAGGGAATGGCATTGACCAGATCCCGCAGGGTAATGCCGGGTTGCATCTCTCCTTTGAAGCGCACCAGCACGGATTCAGGCATGGTCAATGGCATCACCCCCAGGGTGGCGGCAAAGGCCACCAGCCCGGAGCCAGCCGGAAAGGAAATCCCGATGGGAAAACGGGTATGGGAATCCCCGCCCGTACCGACGGTATCGGGCAGCAGCATACGGTTAAGCCAGGAGTGAATGACCCCGTCGCCTGGGCGCAGGGAAACCCCACCGCGGCTGATAAAAAAGTCGGGCAGCTCATGTTGCAGCTTGATGTCTACTGGTTTGGGATAGGCAGCGGTGTGACAGAATGACTGAAGCACGAAATCGGCGCTGAATCCTAGACAGGCCAGCTCTTTCAACTCATCCCGGGTCATGGCGCCAGTGGTATCCTGCGAACCAACGGTGGTCATGTGCGGCTCGCAATACATGCCTGGGCGTACACCCTCGATGCCACAGGCCTTGCCCACCATCTTCTGCGCCAAGGTATAACCCTTGGTGGAACCCGAGGTGTCCTGCGGGCGAATAAACACATCGGAAGGCTCAAGCCCCGTATCCCGACGCGCCTTATCGGTCAAGCCACGGCCGATAATCAGAGGAATACGTCCACCAGCACGCACCTCATCCGGCAAGGTAATGGGCTTCAGCTCAAAGGTGCTGATCACCTCGCCAGCTTCGTTTTCAATTTTGCCCTCATAGGGGTAGATATGAATCACATCACCCATCTGCATCTTAGTGACGTCACACTCGATGGGTAATGCGCCGGAGTCCTCAGCGGTATTGAAAAAAATGGGGGCGATCTTACCGCCCAGCACCACGCCGCCTTGGCGTTTATTGGGCACATAGGGAATATCATTGCCAAAGTGCCACATAATGGAATTCATGGCTGACTTGCGTGAAGAGCCCGTGCCCACCACATCGCCCACAAATGCCAGTGGATAGCCTTTCTTCTTCAGCTCGGCAATGCGGGTTTCCACATCCGGCATCTTGGCCTTCAGCATCTCCTTGGCATGCAGTGGAATATCCGGACGGGACCAGGCCGCCTGCGCAGGCGAGAGGTCGTCGGTATTGGTTTCCCCATCCACCTTGAATACGGTGACGGTGATCTTCTCAGGCATGGGGGACTTCTGCTTGAACCACTCCGCCTCACACCAGCTGTCCATGACCTGCCTGGCCCGCTCGTTGCCAGCCTCAGCCTTTTCCTTCACATCATGATAGGCGTCATACACCAGCAGGGTTTTGGACAGGGCTTTGACCGCCTCATCCGCTACGGCTTCATTGTCGGCATCCAACAACTCGATCAATGGTTGCACGTTGTAGCCGCCTAGCATGGTGCCTAACAAGAAGGTAGCCCGCTCCGGGCTGATCAGATCCACTTCTACCTGGCCTTTGGCCACATCCGCTAGAAAACTGGCCTTAACATAAGAGGCTTCGTCCACGCCAGGCGGGATACGATTTTCCAGCAAGTCGAGCAAAAAGGCTTCTTCGCCCGCCGGTGGGTTTTTGATCAATTCAATCAGCGCTGCCGTCTGCTCAGCATTCAGCGGCAGTGGGGGCAGACCCTCTTGGGCGCGTTCTTGCACGTGCTTACGATATTCCTGAAGAAATGACATGGGCTGACTCCACAAGGTCTTGTACTTGAAACTCGCTATAATACCATGGATTGAAATTTGACCCAAAGGACGCGCTGATGAGCATGGAACTGACCTATCTGACTGCCATTTCTCCGGTTGATGGCCGCTATGGTGCCCGTGTTGCTCCCTTACGGGAGATTTTTAGTGAATATGGACTGATCAAATACCGGGTGCAGGTGGAGGTGGCCTGGCTGAAGATGCTGGCCAACCACCCGGGTGTTCCCGAAGTCCCTAAGTTATCCGATGAGGCCATCGCTCACCTGGATCAACTGGTGAACGGCTTCACTCTGGAGATGGCTGAACAGGTTAAGGAGATCGAGCGCACCACCAACCATGATGTCAAAGCGGTTGAATACTTCATCAAAGGGCATATGAGCCAGCATGCCGAGCTGGACCCGATTAAGGAGTTTGTGCACTTCGCCTGCACCAGCGAAGATATCAACAATCTCTCCTATGCCCTGATGCTCAAGGACGCGCGGGAAAAGGTGCTGGTGCCTCGTATGGAGGCGCTGGTGGACGCTTTGGCGGAGATGGCCGAGACCCTGGCGGATATTCCCATGCTCTCCCGCACCCATGGACAGCCCGCCTCCCCCACGACGGTGGGCAAGGAATTCGCTAATGTCGCCTATCGCCTGGCCCGACAGGCTAAACAACTGCGAGAGGTGCAGATTCTGGGCAAAATAAACGGTGCCACTGGCAACTACAATGCCCACCTGTCCGCCTATCCTGAAATCAACTGGTACGAGGTCTCCGAGCAGTTCGTGCGCAGTTTGGGGCTGGCGTGGAACCCTTATACCATCCAGATTGAACCCCACGACTGGATGGCCGAATTCTTCCATGTGTTGATGCGCTTTAACACCATCCTTATTGATTTCGACCGGGACATCTGGGGTTATATCGCACTGAACTTCTTCAAGCAAAAAACCGTAGCCGG
>DQVN01000118.1 GCA_015661715.1 Sulfurivirga caldicuralii | reverse complement strand
GGGGGTGAGGTTTTCAAAGGCGATCTTGCGTTTGGCCACTTCCGGGTCTTCGAAGTTGATCTGTTCCACTTTCAACAGGGCAAAGTACTTCTCGGCCTCTTTGGGGGGACGGATCTTGCCGTAAATCGTATCGCCCGTGCGCAGGCCAAAACGGCGGATCTGGCTGGGGGAGACATACAGGTCATCGGGACCCGCCAGGTAGGAGCTGTCGGCGGAGCGCAGGAAACCGAAACCGTCCGGCAGGATTTCCAGCACCCCTTCGCCATAGATGTCCTCGCCCCGGGCGGCTTTGGCTTTGAGAATGGCGAAGATAATGTCCTGCTTGCGCAGGCGGGCCAGATTTTCCAGGCCGAGGGATTCGGCGATCTGTAACAGTTCGGCGACGGATTTTTTCTTCAGGTCTGTCAGATGCATAGGCGTTTTGATCTTACTTGTTGTTATGTTCGAGTTTGAATGGTTGATGGATTCGAGCTATCGGTCGTGCCAGGCGCAGATTGGATGCGGCAGGCCGTGGAGCGGCCTGCTGAAAAGAGATGGCCGGATTACAGATTGCTGTCCAGGAAGGTGGTCAGTTGAGATTTGGACAGGGCGCCCACCTGGGTGGCTTCCACTTCGCCGTTTTTGAACAGCATCAGTGTGGGAATGCCGCGCACGCCGTACTTAGGCGGTGTGGCGGGGTTTTCGTCAATATTGACTTTGGCCACCTTCAGTTTGCCTGCATATTCTGCGGCGATTTCATCCAAAATGGGGGCAATCATTTTGCACGGCCCGCACCACTCTGCCCAGAAATCCACCAGCACCGGCAGATCGGATTTCAGCACTTCCGTTTCAAAGTTGTCATCATTGACATTGGCAATTTGTCCACTCATGGGATAACTCCTTGATTATCATTGTCCGCCGCCTCTTGATAGCCTGTTCAGACTGGTTGACAGGGCGGGCGGAAGGGCGCTCGGATAAACCTATAATGGCGGCTATACTTAAGATGCTCGTTTGCGTCAGGCACATCGTCTGAAAATATTTGCGTTTTTTAACATAGTGAGTCGTGGATTGCAATAAGCCATGGATATTTCTTTTTTGTTGAACGCCCTCAATGATGCACAACGGGAGGCGGTGACCCTACCGGAAGATACCCATGCCCTGGTGCTGGCCGGGGCGGGTTCGGGCAAGACGCGGGTGCTGACCCACCGGTTGGGCTGGCTGACTGAGGCGCTGGGGATGGCGCCGTGGAATCTGCTGGCGGTGACCTTCACCAATAAGGCGGCTGCTGAAATGCGCGCCCGGGTCCATCAGCTGGTGGGCGCGAAAGCGGAGCAGATGACCTTGGGTACCTTTCACGGCATCGCCTACCGGCTGTTGCGTCAGCATTGGCGTGAGGCCGGGCTGATGGAGATGTTTCAGGTGATCGACAGCGATGATCAGAAACGCCTGATCAAGCGGCTGTTGCGGGAGATGGGGCTGGACGAGGCCCAGTGGCCGGTGCGTCAGGTGGCGGGATTTATTAATAGTAACAAGGAAGCGGGCCGGCGCGCGGCCCATATCGACCCGGGGCAAAACCCGTATGTGGACACCCTGCTGCGGGTCTATCGCGCCTATGAGCAGCAGTGTGCGGCCCGGGGACTGGTGGACTTTGCTGAGTTGCTGTTGCGCGCCCATGAGCTGTGGTTGAAGAATCCGCAGTTGCTGGCCCACTATCAGAGCCGCTACCGCCACATTCTGGTGGATGAGTTTCAGGATACCAATAGCCTGCAATATGCCTGGCTGCGGGTGTTGGCAGGCGGTAGTGGGCGGTTGTTCGTGGTGGGCGATGATGATCAATCCATCTACGGCTGGCGTGGGGCGCAGGTGGAGAACATCCAGCGTTTCAGCGAGGATTTCGCCGGCGTGCGTATTATTCGCTTGGAGCAAAACTACCGTTCTACCGCCACCATCCTCAAAGCGGCCAATACCCTGATTGCCCATAACAGCGGACGGATGGGCAAAAACCTGTGGACTGACGGTGATCAGGGAGATCCGATTCGTCTTTACCGTGCCTTTAACGAGTTGGAAGAGGCGGACTTCGTCTGCCGCCAGGTGGAAAGTTGGCTGGAGGCCGGCGGCAGCCGCAGTGAGATAGCGGTGCTATACCGCTCCAACGCCCAGTCTCGCGTGCTGGAGCAGGCGCTGTTACGCCATGGCATCCCTTACCGCGTTTATGGCGGCCTGCGTTTCTATGAGCGGGCGGAAATCAAGGATGTGCTGGCGTATCTGCGCCTGCTGCTCAACCGGGATGATGATGCCAGTTTCGATCGGGTGATCAATCAGCCCCCGCGGGGTATTGGTGCGCGTACATTGGAGCAGATCCGCGCTCAGGCGATGCAGCAGGATGTTTCCCTATGGCAGGCGGCACAGCAGTTGGTGGATACGGGGGCGTTGGCGGCCCGCGCGCGTACGGCCGTGGCGGGTTTTCTTGCGTTGATCGACCAGCTCTCGAGCGCATGTCGCGACCTGCCGCTGGAACAGCAGGTGATGACCGTTATCAGCCGCTCCGGCCTACAGGCTCAGTTGGAAAAGAGTAAATCCGAACAGGCGCAGAGCAAAATTGAAAACCTGGATGAGCTGATCAGCGCCGCCGCCCAGTTCCGGCCCGATGGTGAGCCGGATGATGCGCCGCCCTTGCAGGCCTTTCTCAATCAGGCGGCGTTGGAGGCGGGAGAGCATCAGGCTGAGCCATGGGAAAGCTGTGTGCAGTTGATGACGCTGCATAGCGCTAAGGGGCTGGAGTTTCCCTTTGTGATGATGGTGGGCATGGAAGAGGGGCTGTTCCCGTCGCAGCAGTCGCTGGAGGATCCGGCGCGGCTGGAGGAAGAACGCCGCCTCTGCTATGTAGGGATCACCCGGGCGCAGAAAAAACTGGTCATGAGCTGGTGTGAGCAGCGACGCTGGCACGGTAAGACACTCTACCCCATGCCCTCGCGTTTTTTGCGCGAATTGCCGCCGGATTGCGTGGAAGAGATGCGTCCCAAAGCGTCGGTCAGTCCTGCGTGGCGGCAAGACAGGGCCTTGTACGAAGAGAGTGCGGCTTTTGCCAGCCGACAAGGTGACGGTTTGAAACATTTTGCAGCACCGTCTTTTCGTATTGGTGATCGGGTGCGTCATGCCCGTTTTGGTGAAGGCATTGTCATTGGCCTGGAGGGTGGAGGTGAGCAGGCACGCATTCAGGTCCATTTTGACGCTGAGGGAAGTAAATGGCTGCTGCTCAGCCTGGCTAAATTGGAGCGGGCCTGATGCTGGAGGTGCAATCGGTACAGGCACCCGGGATGAGACACTCCGTCAGTTTTACCGCAGCAGCCGGTGAGCTGATCTGGGTGCGAGGCCCCTCCGGCAGTGGCAAAAGCCGCCTGTTGCGGGCCCTGGCGGATCTGGATCCCCACACGGGTGAGGTGATCTGGCGGGGACAGGCGCAATCGACCGTCTTACCCCAACTGTGGCGTCGTCAGCTCTGTTATGTGGCCCCGGAAAGTGCCTGGTGGATGGAGACGCCGCGAGCGGCCTGGCCAACGCCGGTGGATGAGGCGCTGCTCGAAGCGCTGGGTTGTGCTCCGGCATGGTTGGATGAACCGGTCAGTTGTCGCTCCAGCGGACAGTTGCAGCGGCTGGCATTGGCGCGTGCCCTGGCGCTGAACTCACCGGTACTATTGTTGGATGAGCCTACCAGCCATTTGGATGATGCCAGCCGTGACCGGGTGGAGGCCGTGTTGCGCCAGCG
>DQVN01000027.1 GCA_015661715.1 Sulfurivirga caldicuralii | reverse complement strand
ATTTACACCGGCTATAGCGTTCCCCCCCATTATGACTCCATGATCGGCAAGCTGATCACCCACGGTGAAAACCGGGAGGTAGCCATCGCGCGAATGCAGCACGCCCTCAACGAGCTGGTTATTCTGGGCATTGAGACCAATATCGGCCTGCAACGGGAGATCATGGCCGACGGCGGCTTCCGCAAAGGCGGCCAGAACATTCACTATCTGGAACAGCGCCTTGAACATCTGCTGTAAAACTGCGCCCCACGGGGCGCTGATCAAAGCCCTATCGACATGAGCTGGATCCAGATCACCACCACCGTGCCGGAAGCGCAAGTTGACCCCCTTACCGATGCCCTGATGGCGGTGGGGGCCCTTTCCGTCACCCAGGCAGAAGGGGGCAATGAGGAAATTTTTGAACCCGAACTGGGCACCACGCCCCTGTGGCAGCAAACCCGGGTAACCGGTCTGTTCCCGGCCGATGTGGATGGACACGCCATTATTCAACAGCTCTGTACCCTGCAGGCGGATCTCACCCCCGAGCAGTACAAAATAGAGATTCTGGAAGACAAGGACTGGGTGCGCGCCTGGATGGATCAGTTCCAACCCATGCGCTTCGGCCAACGCCTGTGGATCGTGCCCAGCTGGCATGCCCCACCTGAACCGGATGCGGTGAATCTGCTGTTGGACCCTGGCATGGCCTTCGGTACCGGCACCCACCCCACCACCGCCCTGTGCCTGCGTTGGCTGGATGCCCACCCGCCAGTGGCGCAAAGGGTCATTGACTATGGCACCGGCTCTGGCATCCTGGCCATGGCCGCCGCCCGCTTGGGCGCCGCTCAAGTCCACGCCACCGATATCGACCCCCAGGCGCTGCAGGCTGCGGCGCAAAACGCCGCGCGTAATCAGATCCAACTGGACATTCGCCCTGTCGAGGCTTTCGCCGCCAATCCCCCACCTGCAGCCCAACTGCTCATAGCCAATATTCTGGCTGGCCCCCTCATTAAACTGGCCCCCACTTTGGCGGCCCATCTACATCCGGGCGGCCAGCTGGTGCTCTCAGGCCTGCTGGAAAATCAGGCAGCCGAACTGATCACCACTTACGCCCATCATGGCATCCACCTCTCTGTGAGCGACACCCAAGCAGGATGGGCGCTATTGAGCGGCCGTAAAGATGGCTGAACGGATTGAACTGAGCATAACCGGCCTGAGCCACGACGGGCGAGGCGTGAGGCGGTATAAAGGCCGTGCCGTCTTCGTTGCTGGGGCCGTACCCAACGAACAGGTCATAGCATGCGTAGTGGAGAAAAAACGCCGCTTCTGGCAGGCGAAATTAGAACAAATTTTGACCCCCTCGCCCGAGCGTACTACCCCTTTCTGCGAACACTATGGCCGCTGTGGCGGCTGCCAATTACAGCATCTGGCACCCTCTGCTCAGCGGCAGTGGAAACAGCACAACCTGCTGGCCAATCTCAAACGGATCTGGGCGGACACAGATTTTGCCGTTCTACCCCCGCTCACCGGCGCGGAAACCGGCTATCGCCGCCGTGCCCGCTTTCATGCGGTCCGCCTGCCCACCACGACGGTAGCCGGCTTCCGCCGCTGGAAAAGCCATACCATCGAGGACATCAGCACCTGCCCTTTGCTGGAAAACGCCCTCAACACCGCTTGGGCAGAGAAGCGGCAGCAACTATTGCAACACCCACCGCAAAAGCCCATACAGATCACCGGTGTGGCTGCGGATAATGGCCTGTACTGGTCTGACGAAAAAGCCACCTCTGCGCCCTACTACATTCTCAATGGCCTGCAACTGTACTTTCATCCCCAAAGCTTCATCCAGGTAAACCGCCAGGTCAATGAACAGATGGTGACCCAGGCGCTCAATTGGCTGGCTTTGAATAGCTCAGACCAAGCCCTGGACCTGTTCTGTGGTATTGGCAACTTCACCCTGCCCATGGCTCAACAAGCCGGTCAAGTCATCGGTGTAGAGGGCGTCTCGCAAGCGGTAGCCCTGGCGCGACATAACGCGCAAGCCAACGGTTTAAACAACACCGTCTTTCATCTGGCCAATTTACTTGAAGATCCCACACAATACGCCTGGGCCCAGTTGCCGTATACCAAGGTATTGCTTGACCCCGGCCGAGACGGCGCCCAAACTGTGTGCCGCTGGTTAAAACCCATGCCGCTGCAACGACTGGTGTATGTCTCTTGTAACCCGGCCACCTTTACCCGCGACAGCGCGCTGCTGAAAGAAAATGGCTGGCGACTGAATACCCTGCAACTGCTGGACATGTTCCCTCATACGATACATACAGAACTGATCGCCCTGTTTCTCCCAGGCTGACTTAGTGTTGGCGCAAATCCACCTGCCACAGGCCATCTTCCAACTCATCAATCGGCACGGGCGCGGAAAACAGATATCCCTGCGCATACTCAACCCCCATTCCTTGCAAAGTCCGGGCAATGTCCACCGTTTCCACAAACTCGGCCACTACTTGCAAGTTCATTTCATGGGCCACCGTCGTAATCGCCTGCACCATAGCGCGATTAACGCGATCTTCGTGCATATCACGCACAAAAACCCCGTCAATTTTCACGCTATCTGCCGGCAGGTTTTTAAGATAGTTAAATGAAGCATACCCAGAGCCGAAATCATCAATCGCCACCTTACAGCCTAATTGCCGCAATCGTTCCAAAATCCGCGCCGTACCTTCCAAATCATGAATCGCCGCCGTCTCTGTCACCTCAAAACACAACCGCTGCCGAACCGCTTCGGACTGACTGGATACCTGACGCAGCAAGATGTCCCGAGTCTCAATCTGACGCAAAACCACACCAGAGAGGTTGATATTGAGCTGGTCCACCACCTGAAGATGCGCTGACAACCAAGCTATGGCCTTTTTGACGATATGCAAATCCAAGGTGGCCATCAAACCAAACCGCTCCGCCACAGGTAGAAAATGATAGGGCGCGGCCAAATCGCCTCCTTCTGTCCGTAAACGCACCAGCACCTCTGCCACCCGATGCTTTGAACCATTGAGTACAACGATGGGTTGTGCAAACAGTTCCACCCGATCATGCAACAAAGCCGACTTCAACTCACTGAGCCAGCCAATCTGCTCAAAACGATCAAGTAACTCTTCATCCGTTTCTCGATAGATGCGACAATGCCCCTCCCCACTTTCCTTCGCCCGATAAACCGTATAATCCAACTTCAATAGCGCTTCTTCTGCTTTGATATCTGCTGTCATCGGCACAATGCCTACGGTCATACTCAATACAAAGCGCTGTCCCATCCCCTTAAAGGGATACTGCTCCACTGCTTTTATCAAAGCACGCCCTTGCTCACATACAGCCTCAGCATCATCTAAATGCTCGATCACAGCAACGAAATCATCCCCACCTAACCGAGCCAAGAACACCTCAGGCCCCAACCGCTCATACAACAGCTGTGCCACCTCTTGGAGCACCTGATCTCCCACACTGAAACCCGATATATCATTCACTTGCTTGAAATGATCCAGATTAAACTGCATTAAAAAACGCGGCTGTTGATCAACCAGCATTTTTTCTTCCAAATCAATCAGGTAACGCTCCAGGGCATGACGATTGTACAGACGGGTCAACGAATCATGATCCCGCTGCCATGCCAGTTCATCTAAAAGATGCTGTGAAGCAGAGAGATTTTCAAACAATAGCACCAGATGCTGCATACCGTATTTACGCAATGGCAATACCTGCAGAAGCAGCATATCCGTTTTCTGTTGCTGTTGCTTACAACGAAGAACCACCTTTGCTTTGCGAGGCTGATTTTCCCGCAACAGATCTTCTTCGCTTAGCCACACAGGCTCCTCGTGCTCATCCAGAATTTCAAACAATGACAGCAGCGGCTGCCACTTTAATTGAGAAACGGAACGGCCTACCAAGTGCTCAAACATTGGATTAGCGTAGATAATACGCCCTTGCTCATCCACTTCCACCACTGCTTCAGGCAAAACAGTCATGATGCTGACCAATCGATCACGCTCCTGTACATACTGCTGGCGATGCGCTTGTAACTGTTTCAGCATCATGGCAAAGTGTCGGCTGAGCTGAGCCAACTCATCCTGATAGTCTGACTCATCCGGCACAATCACATTCCACTGGCCGGATGCAACCTGCTCCGTTGCTTGTCGCAAACGCTCCAAACGATATGTCAACCGACGTGCCAGCCACCAGGCCAACAAACTGCCCACCACAATGGCAAACAGGGTATAAAACACCCCTTCCCAGATAATTTTATTCTGCTGCTCTGACAAAGTATCCAGCTTTCGCTGTACACGCACCCACCCAACCAACTGGTTATTCAACTTGACCGGTGCGACCACATCCAGTCCCCGGTCGTTCATCTTCAATACCTGATACCGCGCTTGACTTCTGTCCTGGCGCAACACCGACAGAGAAATTGAATCCGATACAAACTGGCCCACATATTTCGGTATGTTATGGGCAAGGATACGCCCCTCCCGATCCATAACCAAAACAGTTTGAAAATTACTAAACTGCTCAGTCATGCTGTCGAGTGCATCCTGAACGGCCTGATAATCGCCCGTTGCCAGCCACATACTGATGCCTTGGGCAAAAGACTGGACGACATTCTTTGTCCCTTCCTGAACTTCCTGATAAAGAATATGCGCCTGTTTATGGATCATATCCCCCACAAAGAAGGTCATTAATACAGCATGTACCAGCGCCACCCCCCCTATCAGCTGGGTACGTACCGAGCGTTTAAATGGATTCACCCACCGCACTATTTGATCTCCACCGGCTCAACCCGCTGACTGTATTGTTGAATAAATGCCTCCACAGGCGCATACGTCTGATCATCTGCATAAACGAATTCTGTAAATGTACTGTCCTGTAAAAGGCGCCGTCCAACAGGATCTTCACCCATGGCGACTAAAGCCGCCATCACCTGTTTTGCTACTGAAGCAGGCACCCGTTCATGCGCCATGACACTATTGGAGGGCAGAGTCTCCGTCTGCCACATCACCTTCAGCTGAGCTGCCACATGGGGACGCTGCTGCTGCAACAGCCGCCAGGGAACCGGCCAGGTGGTCGCCGCATCCGCCTGTTTCAAATATAACGTCATCATGGTGGACTCCTGGGTACCGGCATAGTGATAGCGTACATCACGCTGTACATCCAAACCATGGGTAGCCAGATAATATTTCGGCATCATGGTCGCAGCCAAGGCCGTCGGTCCCGGCGCCACAATGACCCCACCTTTCAAATCGGTTACTTTCTGAATGGGTGAATCTTTACGCACCAAAATCAGGCCACGAAAATCACTGTCATCGGCGACCTTACCGATCACATGGTAGCCATAACGTAAGGCAATCAAGGTTTGAAAGGGGTTGGGTAAGAGGAAATCAGGCTGCTGAGCCCGTATCTTCTCATCATAAGCCGGATAATCTCTAGAAGCTTCCAGCACCAGCTTAAATCCATGAAACTGCTGATTGAGATAATCCACCACCGGTGCAAACTTCTCAAACAAACGCCCCGGACTATACAAAGGATGGATGGCAAATCGATAGGACTGAACGCCCAATTCCGGCGGTTGCTCAGAATAGCCGATAACAGGCAGCGCCTCCTCCTCACGGTCACAGCCCCATAACAGCCCCAACAGTATGATAGCGGTAATGATCTTAAGCCAATTCACAAGACAGTCCTGTCGTCGCTACTATCTGACCAAGGCATTAAAATACCTTTTCCCATAATAGCAAAATACAATTTCGGTTATAGGCAAATTATTAACGACGGCGGGTAAGCAGGCGATACACTGCCCAGATGGCTAATGCGGTCACCACCCACGCCAGCAACCACCAGCCCCAACCAATCCCGTATGAACTATCCATCAATGCGCCCGCTCCAAGCGAATGGCCTGCTCATAGCTTAGCAAGTGATAGTCCACACCGGCTACCTTTTGCCGGGTCATAGGGTTGCGGGTGGCGGAACGCACATGGGCGGCATCCACAAACCGATAGGGTAGATGGGCATCACGATGGGGCGCAATGCCCAGACGAGTGGTCTGCACGATCTTCTCGGGCCGATAACCCACATCTGCCAGAAAAAACTGCTGAGGATCAAAGCGGCGGCCCCGCCACGGCTCCACCTGCAGGTACAAGGCACGCGCCAGCAATGTCTGGCCGGCACAGAGCTTTTCCACCGGCTTCGGACGCTCCAAGGCCGCTTCCATCACTTTGATCATCGCCGGCGTGGGCCGCCAGGGGATACCCGCCTTGACCAATACGGCGTTTCCATCCCCTTCGGTGCTGATATTCAGCGTGGGTTTGCCACGACTGTAATAGAGATAAAGAGTGCCGGCCGGCATAAACATGGCCTCGCGGCTAGGGGTGCGGCCTAATGAAGAGTGGGAGGCCTTTTCATCCACGAAATAGGCCTCAGTTTCAACAATCTGACAGGCCAACCAGAGATCATCAATGCGACGGAACAGCACCTTGCCCAATAACGCCACCGCCAAATGATGAGGTGGGCGTTGAAAAAAGGAATCGGGCAAGGGTGGGGCAGGCCGCATCAACCAAATCGACCGGTAATATAATCCTCTGTCTGTTTCTGAGACGGCGTGGTAAAGATCGTCTCAGTTTTGTCATATTCCACTAATTTGCCCAAATACATAAAGGCGGTATAGTCGGAAATCCGCGCGGCTTGCTGCATATTGTGGGTAACGATACAAATGGTGTAATGCTCGCGCAATTCCATAATCATCTCTTCAATCGCTATAGTAGAGATGGGATCCAAAGCTGATGTGGGCTCATCAAACAGAATCACCTCTGGCTTAAGGCCACGGAACGGGCGATACACAGGCGCTGCTGCTGTCCACCCGACAACCCCCGCGCATCCCGGTTAAGGGAATCTTTCACCTCGTCCCACAGAGCGGCATCCCGCAAGGCCTGCTCCACTCGATCATCCAGTTCGCTCTGTTTTTTTATTCCCTGAATCTTCAAACCATAGGCCACATTGTCATAGATACTCATGGGAAATGGGGTGGGCTTTTGAAAGATCATACCCACACGCTGACGCAACTGAATCAGCTCATTTTCCTTTTTCCACGCCAAGATATTCTCATAGCCGGAACCGTCCAGACGCATCAGATTGATCTCGCCCTCATACCGGCAACCGGGATAGAGATCGTGAATCCGATTCAGCGCACGCAACAAGGTGGACTTACCGCAGCCAGAAGGGCCGATCAGTGCCGTGATCCGTCGTTCCCGAATCGGCAGATCAATATTCTTAAGTGCCGGTTCATCCATATTTGGGTAGGTAAAAAACAGCCCCTTCACTTGCATCATGTCACGCAAAGTCTCACTCATGCTTATTTCCTTTTACCTTTTATCGCGAATCAGATAACGTCCGGTGATATTCAGTATCAGCACAAACAGTGTCAGTAATAATGCCCCTGCCCATGCCAGCTTAGACAGCGCTTCATCCGGCATGGTCGCCAGGTTATATATCGCTACCGTCAATGACGGGAAGGTTTCACCCAAATTAGTCGTCCAATACTCACTGGTGCCGCTGGTATAGAGCAAAGGCGCCGTCTCCCCCATAACCCGGGCGAAAGCCAGCAGCAAGCCTGTTACAATGCCCACCTTTGCAGCACGGATAATAATATCCGTGATAATTCGATACTTGGGCACACCCAGGGCCACCCCAGCCTCACGCAACTCCCGCGGAATCAAACTCAGCATATCATCCGTGGTGCGCACCACAATAGGCAGCATCAAGATCGCCAGGGCCACGATCCCCGCCCAGCCATTGGTGTGACCAACAGGTACTACCAAAATGGCATAGACAAATGTGCCCACCACAATAGAAGGCGCCGACATCATCACATCAGACAATTCTCGGATAAACTCAGCATAGCGGCTGTGGTTGCCATATTCCTGCAGGTAAATACCCGCCAGCAAGCCAATGGGAACGGCCAATACCGTCGCCAGCACCGACAGGACAAACTGCCCCCACAACAAATTGCGCAAGCCGCCATTGACCAAATCCGTGGTAAAGACTGTCAGCGAAAGCGCCTCAAAACCTTTTACGAAAAGAGTCCACAAAATCCACCCCAGAAAGACCAATCCCAGCAGTGCTGTCAGGGTAGAGATAACAATAAATAACTTATTGATAAAAAAACGTTTTATCTGGGTCACAGCTTCACCCTCCGCAAAAAGTAGTGTTTCGCTGCAAAGATCACCAAGAAGCTGACCAGAAACAGAACAAAAGCCAGATAGTACAGTGCCGAGAGGCTCAGGCCACTGGATTCGGCAAAGTTATTGGCCAGCACCACTGGAATGGAAACCGTCGGATCGGTTAATTTCTCCGGCAGGCTAAAGATACCACCGATTACAAAGGCCACGGCCATGGTCTCCCCCAGCGCCCGGCCTAAAGAGATGATCATAGAGCCCAAGATACCCGCTTTAGCGTAGGGAAAGACAATATCTTTAATCACTTCAAATTTGGTTGCGCCCACCGCATAGGCCGACTCTTTAAGCACATCCGGCGTTATATTGATGGCATCCCGGCTTAACGCCGCCATGAAAGGAATAATCATAATCGCCAGTACCAACCCTGCCACCAATAATGAAACACTACTGCCACCAAAAATTGAGGCAATGAATGGACCAAAAAAGAACAGGCCCCACATGCCATAAATGATGGAGGGAATGGCCGCCAGCAATTCGATGGCAACCCCCACCGGTTTACCCAGCCACTGCGGCGCCAACTCACTGAGAAAAACAGCAATACCCATGGCAATAGGCACAGCCACCAGCATGGCCAGCGTGGTTGAAAACAAGGTACCAAGAATCGGCACTAATCCACCATAGACTTCTCGCGTCTCAAGCTCATCCTCATCCATGCCCAAGATAAGTTCTTCGCCCTCATCCATGGAGATCGTTTCGCCGTTCATCTCATCCTCAAGGGGCACCTCCTCATCATCCATGGAGATTTCATCAACCCCCGCATCCACACGCCGAACACCATCTGCTTGACCGGATGCATTCAATGTCTGCTTGACTTCATTCCCTTCCCCATCCACTGGCACCTCAACGCCCCAGCGTGGATCAATTAGAAAATGGGCGCCAAACGCCTCCAGCGCCGGTTTAGCAGACCAATACAAGACAGCCACTGTTGCCAGCAGAAGAAGTAATACGGTAGTAGCACTGACTTGACTGATACGAGCAAAAATTTTTTCCATGACTGCGTGACTTCCATCGCTCAAGAGGTATACGTTAAACTCAAACGCGCAAGGCGTAACCACACCTTGCGCGTATTTTACTGTGTACTACCTTGGCAGTTTCAGGGCAAATTGCTATTAATAAATCCCTTTATCCTGCCAGTAGGCACGCACTTTGGCTTTCACCTCTTCCGGTAGTGGCACATAACCTAACTTCTTGGCAGCATCATCACCTTTACGATATGCATAGTCAAAGAACTTGGTCACCTGTTTATTGGTTTGAGTTTTTTCTTCAGGTAGCAGCACAAAGGTCGCCGCTACGATCGGATAACCTTTTTTCGGATAGGCGATAATGGCATAAAAGTCCTTTTTAGGATCCAGCGAGGCAAATTTGGCTGCTGCTTGGAAAGTTTCCAAGGAAGGCTTGATAAAGGTGCCATCACGCCCCTCGATCTCTGCCATTTTCAGCTTGTTTTTCTTTGCATCCGCATAGTCCACATAACCAATGGAATAAGGATTGGTCTTGATCGCTGCCGCCACACCAAAGTTACCCTTACCGCCAATGCGATTCTCCATCGGCCAGTTCATCAACTTCTTAGCACCATAGTGACTGCGCCATACGCTGCTCATCTTGGACAGGTAATAGGTGAAATTGAATGTCGT
>DQVN01000011.1 GCA_015661715.1 Sulfurivirga caldicuralii | reverse complement strand
TCGGCCAGTTCATCAACTTCTTAGCACCATAGTGACTGCGCCATACGCTGCTCATCTTGGACAGGTAATAGGTGAAATTGAATGTCGTGCCCGATTTATCAGAACGGTGTACAAACAGCACCTTCTTATGGGGCAGCTTAACCCCAGGGTTATCCTTAGCAATCACTGGGTTATCCCAGTATTGAATTGTTCCCAGTACAATCCCCGAGATCGCAACCTCGCTCAGACGCAACTGCTCAACACCTGGCAGGTTATAAGACAGGGTAATCGCACCTACCACAGAGGGGAACTGATACAGCTTTTTCTTTTTCAATACCTTAGGTGACAACGGCTTATCACTGCCACCAAAATCCACTTCCCGGGCAGTAACCGCTTTCACGCCTGCACCAGATCCAGTAGGCGTATAGTTCACTTTATTTCCGGTTTCATTGTAATAGGCGCCAATCCACTCTTTATAAACCGGATACGGAAAAGAGGCCCCCGTTCCTTCAATGGTGGTGCCGGCTTGCGCCACGGTTGCGGTCAACGCCAAAGCACCTGCTGTCAGCCATTTCTTCATCATACATCACACTCCTTCAAAGATAACTGGATCAGTTCACAAGGGGCAACCGAAAAAAGCATCCCACCTTGTGGACCTGAAGATTGCCGAAGCAACCATCACCAACCCATTATGCAAAGCCTTCTTAACAGCACCATGACACCCTTATGACACTTCTGTGACAATGCGCTGTAGCGGGAAAATCGCACGAAAGGTCGAACCAATCCTCGGTGTGCTTTCCACCTCTAGCCGCCCCTGATGATACTCCAACGCATGCTTGACAATAGCCAACCCCAACCCTGTACCGCCTTTTTCCCGGGAGCGCGCCTTATCGACACGATAAAAGCGCTCAGTCAGGCGTGGTAAATGTTCCCGGGGAATACCAATACCGGTATCTTTGACTTCAAATACCCCTTCTCCATTGGCATTCAGACGCCAGCTGACCCGGATTTCGCCCCCTTCCGGCGTATAACGCACCGCATTGGAAATCAAATTGGCAAAGATACTGCGCAGTAGCGTGGGCTCTCCACGTAACCCCACATCATCCTGAACCGTAAAGTGCAAATGGTGCTGGCCGCGACTCAACTGTCGAGCCTCCTCCTCCAGCATCGGGAACAGTTGCTGTAAAGAAACCGTACGTTCGTTTCCATCCCCCTGAGCCTGTTCAATCACCGATAAAGTGAGCAGATCTTCAATAATCAGGTGCATACGATCTGCCTGCTCTGACATGTGGCGCAAAGGCGTCTGCCAGGGCTTCAACGCCTCCATGGACAACAGTGTTTCCAGATAGCCCCGAAACACTGTCACTGGCGTACGCAGTTCATGGGACGCGTTGGCAACAAAATCTCGGCGCACCTGCCATAGATCATGCTCCCGACTGACATCCTCCACCAACAGCAACGCCCCTCCCTTCAGAGGCCGCCGCTGAAAACGCAAAACTTTCAATTGCATCTGCGGCATCACCACTTTCAGCGGTGATGTGTCATCCTGCTCTAACCAGCGAATGAACTCCGGCACACGCACCAGGTGCTGAACCGGCTTGCCCCGATCTGCCTCACACAGCCCTAATAGGGATTCAGCCGCCGGGTTAAACCAGACAATATTACCCGCCTCATCCAGCTCGACCACCCCTTGGGGCAACACCGCCAGCATACGATTCAACTGGCGGATTCGGCGATAATTTTGCTTCAGTTTATCGGTTGTTCGCTGTTGATGGTGCTGCCACCGATGCCAGATAATCGGCCAGACACCCATGGGCCAAGGGGGGCGCCCCGAAAGAAAACGGGCCATCTGAACCAGCTGTCCCAGACTATAGATCACCCACGGCACAGCACTCCAGGCAGGGTAATTGAGCAGCAGTAACACACTCACCCCACCACATACCAGCCACAGGGGGATCTCTGCTCGTATCAGCTCAATCCAATTCGCACGCATAGCGGTACCCGACACCGCGCACCGTCTGAATACAAGCCGGGCATCCCCCCGCCTCCAGCGCCTTGCGCAAACGACGGATATGCACGTCTACCGTTCGCTCCTCAACCACCACATGCGCACCCCATACCTGATCCAATAACTGCGCCCGGGAAAAAACCCGTTCCGGGTGCTGCATTAAAAAACGTAATAACTTAAATTCCGTCGGACCCATATGCACGGCCTGACCATGACAGGTCACCCGATGAGCGGTAATATCCAGCACCATCTGGGCGCATTGCAGGCGCTCATGAGGCGCAACGCGCCCCCCGCCACGCCGCAGCAACGCCTGAATCCGGGCCACCAACGCCCGGGGAGAAAAAGGCTTAACCACATAGTCATCCACACCCGCTTCAAACCCTTCCACCTGGTCCGCCTCTGATCCTTTCGCTGTCAGCATCAAAATAGGCATATGAACCAACTGGTTATTCGCCCGTATCCTCTGGGCCAGCGCCACCCCCGACAAACCGGGCAACATCCAGTCCAACAGGAGCAAATCAGGCTGACGGCGCCGCAACTGAGCCTGAGCTTCTTCCGCATTGGCCGCCAACCCCACCTCAAAGCCTGCTGCCTCTAAGGTAAAGGCCAGCATATCGCGGATCGCCGCCTCATCCTCCACCACCAATATATAGGCTTTCGCCGTCATTCCCCGTCACTTTCGGCTTGTTTCATCAACTTCTCGATCATGGCATGATCCGCCGAGCGCACATCCCGACCGTTGATAATATAGATAATGCTTTCGGCCATATTAGCCAAATGATCGGTCATCCTTTCCACCGCCTTAATGGAGGTTACAAACTCCAAGAAACATTTCACATCCGCACCCGTCTGCTGATTGAAGTCCTCAATCACAGATTTCATGATCTCCTCATAAAGCGCATCAGCCTCTTCTTCCTCTTCCAAAAGCTGCACCGCCTCTTTCAGATCCAAGCGTGCATAGGCATCCAACGATTTTTTGAGCATGGCGCGCGCCATCTCTACCAACTCATAAAACTTAGGATAAGTTTGCACCTGAGTACAGGCCTCACCCAACTGTTCAAAATGCTCGACCATCCGCGCCAGTTTGACCACTTCATCGCCGATCCGCTCCAGATCAATGCCAATTCGTAGAGAACTGATAATCAGCCGCAAATCGGATGCGGCCGGTTGATGGCGCGCCACCAGGCGAATCGCCGCCTGATCCGTATGCTGCTCCGTTTCATTGACCAGACGATCCAGTTGACGCACCTCCCTGGCCTCGTCCACGCTACCGGTCTGCATGGCGGAAACCGCCAGATCCAGCTGTTTCTCCACCAGACCGCCCAGCTCGAGAATATGGTTGATCAACCCTTCCAAATCGCGGTTATAGGCCTGAAGAGAGTGGTTAGTAAAGCTTGTTGGAGACATGGTGTTATAACCTCTATACGATTAGCACATTAGGGGCATTTTAGCTATATTTTGTGACAGTTTGATGGCAATCCTGTGCACCCATTTCAAGCAAATGCACCACTTTGATGGTGCATCATTTTCACTCAGTCAATGTTACTGGCATCATTTGCGCTTTGCAAAAACACAGCACATCAAGCACTTATGCATCATCAACATTTTTAAATGGAAAACTGGCACAGGCTTAGCTATGATTGGCGGGACATTTAACACCTTCAATCAACCATCAATTAAAGGAAGACTGTCATATGGCACAGGAAGTCCTGAACTTTATTAAAGACAACGATATCAAATGGGTCGATCTGCGCTTTACCGACACCCACGGTAAAGAACAGCATGTCACCATCCCGGCCTCCAAGGTCGATGAAGGCACGTTTGAAGAAGGCGAAACCTTTGACGGTTCCTCCATCGCCGGTTGGAAAGGCATCAACGAATCCGATATGGTGCTGATGCCCCGGGCAGAAAATTTTTATATCGATCCATTTGCCAACGACCCTACCCTGGTGCTGCGTTGCGAAATTCTTGAAACCGACTATACCCCTTACGAAAAAGATCCCCGCTCCATTGCCAAAAAGGCAGAAGCCTATTTGAAGTCCACCGGCATCGCTGATTCGGCCTTTTTTGGCCCTGAGCCGGAATTCTTCATCTTCGACGGCGTCCGCTGGGGCGTGCAAATGGGCAAAGCCTTCTATGAGATCGATGCCGAGGAAGCCCGCTGGAACAGCGAAAAGGTTTATGAAGACGGCAACATCGGCCACCGTCCACAAATCAAAGGCGGCTACTTCCCAGTTCCTCCAGTGGATCAGTTGCACGAAGTACGTACAGAAATCTGTAACCTGCTGGAGCAGGTGGGCCTGACCGTTGAAGCACACCACCATGAAGTGGCCACAGCCGGCCAGTGTGAGATCGGCGTTGCTGGCAATACCCTGGTCAACAAGGCGGACGAAGTTCAGCTATTGAAATATATTGTCCACAACACCGCCGTGGCATTCGGTAAAACAGCCACATTCATGCCTAAACCAGTGGTCGGAGACAATGGTAATGGCATGCACATCAACCAGTCCCTGAGCAAAGATGGCAAAAATATCTTTGCCGGCGACCTGTACGCCGGCCTGTCCCAGGAAGCCCTATGGTACATCGGCGGTCTGATCAAGCATGCCCGTGCCCTCAATGCCTTCACCAACCCGGGCACCAACTCCTACAAGCGCCTGGTACCCGGCTTTGAAGCACCAATCCTGCTGGCCTACTCCGGCAAGAACCGTTCTGCATCTATCCGCATCCCCTATGCGCCCAATCCGAAAGCACGCCGGATTGAGCTGCGCTTCCCGGATCCCAGCGCCAACCCCTACCTGGCCTTCTCTGCCTGCTTGATGGCGGGTCTGGACGGCATCCTGAACAAGATCGATCCAGGCGAGGCTGCAGAAAAAGACCTCTACGATCTGCCGCCGGAAGAAGAGGCCAAGATTCCGACTGTCTGTCACTCTCTGGAGCAGGCGCTGGAAGAACTGGACAAAGACCGCGAGTTCCTGAAGGCAGGTGGTGTATTTACCGACGCAGCAATCGACGACTACATCAACCTGAAAATGGAGCATGTCACCCAGCTGCGCATGACCACCCATCCTATCGAGTTCGACCTGTACTACTCCGTATAAGGTTGGCCCTCAACCTGGACAAAACCCGGCCCTGCGCCGGGTTTTTTATTTTTACAATTACAATCCGACTGTTTCAGACCGCAGGGTCCAGTTTTTTGTATACTGCAAACATGATCCCCAACACCCACCACCACGACAGCTTCTACCGGGATTTCTTCTCCGACCCCGACCTCATCCGTCAACTGATCCAGGACTTCCTGCCTCCGGAAGTAAGCC
>DQVN01000063.1 GCA_015661715.1 Sulfurivirga caldicuralii | reverse complement strand
TGCGTTATCTTTATGGCCGGAAGATGGTGGTGGCGACTTCGGATCGGACATTGGCGCAGAGTCTGATTCGCTTCCTTGATCGCTATGGCGTGCAGGTGGTGTACCTGGCCGATGAACAGGCCGTATTGCGCGAGATCCAGCAACGGTTGTATGGCACGCGGCGCGTTTATCTTGCCATTCTGATTGATGCAGTCCTGGCTCGGCATATATTGCCCCACTGGCGCCGTGCTTTGGCGGTCAACCCCATTTTGGGTGAGACGCCGGTGGCGGTATTGTGTGATCAGGTCGAGGCCCAGCATTGGAGTCAGGTGCCGCAAGTGCGCCATGTGCTGCCCAATCCACCCGGGCCACGGCAGATGCTCAAATGGCTGGCGGCCATCAGCCGCTGGCGCAGTTTTGTCCATGAGTTGGAAAAACGCGGGCGCCCGCCCGCCTGCTTGCTGACTAAAACCCGCTGATATTTTTCAGCCAGCGAGGTGCCCTCTGGCCTTCAAACAGGATGGCATCAATACGCAGGGGGCGGTGGGCATAATTGGGGTGCCTGAGGAGAAAATAGGCCAGACAGCGCTGCAGGCGGGCCAATTTGGCGGGGGTAATGCTTTCAGCGGCGTTGCCGTGACGCGGGTGTTTGCGGTAGCGTATTTCAAAGGCCACCAGGGTATCCTGATCCAGCCCGATCAGGTCAATTTCGCCCCCTTTGCAGGTGAAGTTTTGCGCCACAATTTGAATACCCTGCTTCTCCAGCCAGCGGCGGGCTGTTTGTTCTTTTTCAAATCCCACCAGGCGGCTGATGATTTTTTTCATCCGAAAGGCACCAGGGTTTTAAGCGTTGGGAAGGTGGCCTCAACAGCACGCTGGTCGGTTTTTTCAAACAGCAGCTTGAGGTTGGGGCCGGCATCCATGGTGAACCACACGCCCACACCCTGTTGACGCAGTGCCCAGATCTGCTGCATGGCCGAGACGCTGTCGGCTGTCCAATAGAGCACGCTGGGATGGGTGGCGATCATGGTGGCATGCATGGTCAGCGCATTGTGTTCGGCCAGATCGCCCAGTTGGGGCAGATCACGGGCGGTAATGGCTGCAAGTTGTGCTTGAACGCTGGCCTCGGCAAATTCGGGCCAGGCACGATAGAGGGGGCAGGTGGCCACTGTCTGCTGCATCCCGGCGGTGGAGCTGATAGGTTTGGTGCCGGTGTCGATTTCCAGTAGACCGATGCGCAAATCGGGCCATTGGATGTCAATGGGTTCGGCATAGCTATCCAACCCATCGGTTTGCTGACCTCGGTGCCACAGGGCGAAGCCGTTGAACAGGGAGCGGCTGGCGGAACCGGAGCCGAGACGGGCCAGCATGGACAGCTTTTGCGCCGATAAGCGCCAGTCAAACAGTTGATCCAGCGCTTTGACCAGTGCGGCAAATCCGGAAGCTGAGCTGGCCAGCCCGGCGGCGGTGGGCACGCTGTTGTGTGTCTCCACCGCAAAACCCATACCTTCAGGCCTGAACAGATCCAGAAAGCGGCTGAGGCGTTGGGCAAATGCCTGGGGAGCGGGTTGGCCATTGAGGGTGATGCGATCGGCGCCTTCAATCAGGGTCACGCGGGTGTCGGTACCCAGTTGCGGCAGGCTGATGGACAGGGAGCTGTTTTGCGGCAGGTTGAGCGCCGTATCCCGCTTGCCCCAGTATTTGGCCAAAGCAATATTGACCGGCGCCCAGGCTTGACCGTGCTGGACCTGCGGGGCGTTTCGGTGCGGGATCAGCCGGCGGACAAATTCATGGGGCGTCATGCCAGGCTCCCTGTTCCGTGATGGTTGCGGGCAGGCAGTGATAGCCGGGTAGGTCTATCTGTCCCAGCGCCAGTACGCAATCGCCCAGTCCGGCCCCGGAGATTTTGGCTGCCAGCCCCTGTTCGCGCACCTGATAGACGATTTTGGCCAGGGTCAGGTCGCAGACACCCAAGGCGTCCATCAGCCCGTGATAGGTGTTGAACAGGCGAGAAAATAGCTTCTGGGCATCCGCATCCAACGCCAGGGCTTTGACCGCCTGGCGTACGGTATCGCCCATCAGGTGGTACAGGCTGTCGCGCAGCTCAGGCAGGGGATCCCACGCTTGTTTGATTTGTTTCAATACTTCGGCGGTGGGGGTTTTATAGCCGCTGTAGATGAGCGTCATCTCTGGGTCGAACGGAATGGGCGTAATGGTGGGTAATCGCGGTTGCAGCAGTACGGTGCCGCCATAGAGACTGGCGGCCAGGTCCGCGCCTGAGCCGCGCCCTTGAATTTGGCGGATCAGGGTCAAGCCCAGCTCAAATTGATCCAGGCGGCCAGGTGATTGGGGTAGGAGCGGTTGCAGTCCGATCAAGGTTGCGGCCAGCGCCGCTGCTGAACTGCCCAGCCCCATGGTGTGAGGGATCTGGCTGTCGATGGTCAGCGTCAATCCGGGCAATTGCGAGGCATAGTGGCGCAAAGGGGCGAGGACAAAACGCAATTGCGGGTGGTCGGTCAGTTCATCGAGGGTTGTGTCATGCTCGGCCAGGGCAGAGTGAATGATCAAGCGGCGGTCATGGCGCGGCTGCCAGCGAATGGTCAGCCAGTAATCCAGGGCGCAGACCAAGGCCGGTTCGCCATAAACGACAGCATGTTCGCCCAGTAGCATGGTGCTGGCTGGGGCGCTGGAGGTCCAGGTGTTCATCGTGTTATGCCTTGAGTGAGATTAGAGTGGCATTGTGCCGTGACAATACCGTCTCTGGCAAGGGGTCGCCAAAGTGGATGACCACACCGGCAGCCTGACCACGGATAGCGCCGGCGCCGCTGATTTTGGCTGCGCCGTGGCGGTTGAGGATGGCGATGAGGCCATTGACTGCATCCGGCACGACACCGATTTTGCGCAATAGCACATGGTTGGTACAGAGGGCGTCCCGAAGGGTCGGGTCGTCTTGTTGTTGCAACGCCGTGCGCACCATGCGGGTGGTATCACCAAAAGCGGGCCAGATGGGGTGATGGGCCGGGAAGCGTTGACGCACAGCGGCGACACACTCACCGGTTCGGCTAAGGGGCTCGCCGGTGTCGATCAGATGAAACGGCGGGATGGTTGCCACAAAAGGTTCGGTATGCAGGCCGGTGGGTGTGCGTTCCACCCATAGAGGTGTTTCATGCAGGAGCACGGCAGGATCCAGCCCTGAGCTGCGCCCATGGACATAGTGCTCGATACGGGTGGCCAGCGTCAGCAGAGCATCGTCCGCCAGGGGGACTTCCACCAGTTTGAGCAGTGCGCGGATCAGGCTGATCACCACGGCGGCGGAGCTGCCCAGTCCACGACCGATCAGCCCGTGGCCGTCGATCTCAATGGCATAGTGTCCTTCCGCTAGAGGTAGCCACTGTTGGAACTGCCACAAGGTCAGCCAGACCAGATCAAAAGGATTGTCCAACACATTTTTCTGGCTTTGTTGCCACAATTGATGTTTTTGCGCCCCCAAAGCCGCCAGTTCAGCCCCCATGAGCTGTGCTGCCTGGTTGAAATTTTTCAGCCGAACAAAAAAACCGGGGGACCCCCCTGCCTCGAAGTGGACATGGGCGTGGGTATAGAGTGGAATGGGGATGGCCAGGGCGGGTTGGCCGGCGACTATGCTGTGCTCACCGCTGAGGATCAGCTTGGCGCAGGCGCGGCCGTGCGCCTCAGAGGCGACGCTCATAGATACGCTTGTGATCCTTGATGGCTTTCAGGCGGAAGGGGCCGCGGTTGTATTCGGGCAACACCGCCTGGCCTTCATACAGGCCTTCCGGCTGGGTGTGGTAAAGCTGCAGGTAATCGCTGTAATTCAAGGGGGTGCGATGGTCGATCTGCCAGCGGTGGTCGTCTGTAAACAGGTGGGTGCGGTAGCCCCTTTGCACAATGCCGGTGAAAAATTCGGATACACAGCCGGAACCGTAGCTGAACAGGCCGATGCGCTTGCCGGTGAGGTCTTCGGGGGCATTGTCCAGTAAAGAGGCGAAGCCAATGAACAGACTGGCGGTGTAGCTGTTGCCCAACTGGCGGTTGTAGGCCTGCATGGGCGCCAGCAGCGCTTTCAACTGATCGTCGGACAGCTTGACCCCTGCCAGCCTGCTCAACTGACGGTGCGCTTTTTCGGCCATTTTGGTAAAGGGTAGGTGATAGCAGAAGTAGTCGATGTCGGCATACTGCCGGCCTGTGTTGGCGACGAAGTGACGCCAGGTCTCTTTTAGGCTGTGGAGATAGACTTTGGTGGAGTATTTGCCATCCACCAGGGCGGTTTCCCGGTAGTTGGGGCGCCAGAAGTCCATCACATCATCGGCGTAGAAGCCGGAGCC
>DQVN01000085.1 GCA_015661715.1 Sulfurivirga caldicuralii | reverse complement strand
GGTTGTTGTTTCGCAATTTCAATTTAACCTGATCAGAGCCACCGCCTCTCAAAATGTGCGAAAAATATCGTACGCTATCCCGTAAAACAGGCTTAAAACGGTATTGAGCAGTAACTGATGTTTAACAATGGACAACATCCTCATCAGGAACTGAATGGAAGAATACCTGATGAGGTCTATAACGCAGGTTTAAAGCAAGAACAAGCGGCATGATTTGACATGGGGCACACCTTCTAGTTCATCCCCATACAGACAATCAAGAGGTGAAAAATTCGACTACTGCTACTTCAAAGTCCGCATATAGCGTTAAAGGCTTTGACAATTAATCACAATTCAAGCCTTCTCTAAGGGGTGGGAGTTTATCTTCAAATCGCTTATCTGTTAATGTTCGCAAAAAACACTCTAAAGCATCAATACTACCATCATCTAATTTTTGCATTGCTAATTTACCATGATCGATTGTTGAAGGAAAAGGTGTCTCACCCCATTCTTTACCTGTTTCAGGATTTATTTTCCTACTCTCTCGACCGTTAGGTGTACCTCTGAAATCGTAAAATTCCAATACTGTCCTCAGTTCTTTGAAAACGCCATTATGCATATAAGGGGCGGTCACCGCCACATTGCGAAGGGTCGGAACCTTAAATTTACCCTTCAACCTTTCATCATTAACCTGTGGATTATCAAACAGGCCCCTGTCTTTATTAGCAATAAATTCAGGATGCAACCCCTTCTGCTTGATGGCCTCTATTAGGGCTTCATTCTCAGGTACACCGATATTAAAATATTTATAATTGGTAAAGGTTTGTCGTGGGTTTCTAATTCCTGCCTTGTCGTCATTAATCATATGACAATTAACACAGCTACTATTATTTGGAGAGAAAAATACACCTTTACCCACACTCTCCATAAAACTTAGTTCATATTCACCTCTTAAATACCTATCCCACTTTGAGTCAAAGGGCGCAAACTGCTCGGTTTTTTCAAATTCAGCAATCGCTTTAGTCATGCTTAGATAGGCCTTATCAATATTATTAAAAACATCTTCGCCATAAAATTTTTTAAAAGCAGCAACATACATGCTATTTTCTTTAATTCTGCTAACAACAGAGGCTTTATCAGGCATATTCATTTCAACTGGATTCAGTGGAGGCCCACCCGCTTGGGCTGCCAAATCTGCCGCTCGACCATCTAGAAACTGCCCTCCTATAAAACCATTATCATCTTTTGGGGCATGATCAGGTAAAGCAGAAAAAGTGGGTGAAAATTTGGCATAGCTAATAGTGGGAGCATTTCTAAACCCAATGGAAATGTTATCATCCCCTAATGATACGCCAAGACGTTGCGCCTCATTATCTCGGCTGTCAATAAAGGCATGCTGAGGGTCATGACACGTTGCACAAGACTGAGTTCGATTTCTAGATAAATTTACATCGTGAAATAATAATCTACCTAATTCCACCTCATTTTTTGGAATATCACCTTGACTTGCTAGGCCATTTGTTGAAGGCGGGATTTTATCCTTATATGAAGCGCCATTATAGCAAGCGGCTATTAAGGTTAACATATAAAACATGACGACAAATTTAATTTTATTAGTGACCATGATTATTGTTCTCTTGTTTACATATTTCCTTAACCAGCCCTGTAAATAACCGCTTGATGTGACCTACCCCGTACGGAAAAAGCGCTATGACACCCACTCTATGGCCTAAAATAGACAGCCACTCAAAACACTAGGTAAAAATACCTACTCTCCCCCACAAACCAGTTCTTACACAAACCACCCAATATCTTGGGCAAGCATAAACACCCTTTGATTCGCTTATTTATTTTTTGACTCGCTCGATAATCAGTAAGTAGCGAGAATAGTACATGCCTCCATAGCGGATGAGCATTGGGATTGTTTGGGCCCCATAGAGGGGCATTACCACAGCATATTGCTTCCACCTGCCACTCGTGTCGTCGTTTTTGTCTACGCCCAGCGCATATCAGAGAGAGAATTCGCCATCCACGCCTTTAGCACCTCCTCACTCATCCGCAGGATGGCTCGTACAACGGATAAACCTTCGGGCACTGCACTCACTGCTCTAGGCCAACCGCTTAACAACATTTCATTTCTTGCTGTATATTCGGCCCGCACATCATCAATATTACCGGATCGGTTCGTTTTGACCGATCTTTTCTACAGACTGTTAATTTATAATACAGCCCCAGAGCCCTCGGTGCAATATGCGGACTAAGTCATTGTCTGTATAGAGAAAATCCCCAGCTGGTTTTTCCAGATAGGGGTTGTTCAACTGCATCGTCCCGTTCAAGTTTACTTGCGTATAGTGCCATCTCCCAACACAATCCACTTCTGACTGGTGAGCCCCTCCAGCCCCACGGGACCTCGGGCGTGGAACTTATCCGTGGAGATGCCGATCTCCGCCCCCAAACCATACTCAAAACCATCAGCAAAGCGGGTGGAGGCATTGACCATCACCGAGCTGGCGTCCACCTCAGCGAGAAAACGCCGCGCCGTGGTGAAGTTTTCCGTAATAATCGACTCGGTGTGGCCGGAGCTGTAGCGGGCGATGTGATCCATGGCCGCATCCACATCATCCACCACGCGAATGGACAGAATGGGCGCCAGATATTCCGTTGCCCAATCCTCTTCGCTTGCGGGCTTGGCGTCAATAATGGCGCGGGTGCGTTCACAGCCTCTCAGCTCCACGCCTTTTTCCCGGTATAACTTAGCCAAAGGAGGAAGCACCTGTGCAGCCATCGCATCAGCCACCAGCAAGGTTTCCATGGCGTTGCACACGCCATAGCGCTGGGTCTTGGCGTTGAAAGCCACTTTTATCGCCTTGTCCACATCGGCATCCTTGTCGATATAGACATGGCAAATACCGTCCAGATGCTTGATCACCGGCACCCGCGCCTCTTGACTGATGCGCTCGATCAAGCCCTTGCCACCGCGGGGGATAATCACATCCACATAGTCCGCCATCTGCACCAACCGCCCCACCGCAGCCCGATCGGTGGTCTCCACCACCTGAACACTGCTTTGTGGCAGGCCTGCAGCCGTCAGTCCCGCACGGATGCACGCCGCCAGGGCGCGATTGGAATAAATCGCCTCACTGCCCCCGCGCAAAATGGCCGCATTACCGGATTTCAAGCACAGTGCCGCCGCATCAATGGTCACATTGGGGCGGGATTCATAGATAATGCCGACCACCCCCAACGGCACGCGCATCTTGCCCACTTGAATACCGGAAGGGCGCATGCGCATGTCGCTGATCTCGCCCACCGGATCCGGTAATTGGGCGATCTGATGCAGCCCTTCGATCATGGTATCGATCACCTTGTCGGAAAGCTGGAGCCGATCCAGTAGCGCCGCATCCAATCCATTGGCCTTGCCTGCCTCCAGATCCTTGGCGTTCTCCGCCTGCAGCATCGCCCGCTGTTTGGCAATGGCATCCGCCATGGCCTCCAACGCGGCATTCTTTTCCGCCGTGGAAACTCGACGCAATTGTCTTGACGCCTCGCGCGCCTGATAACCCAACTGCTCCATATAGGCGTTCACATCATCCATCTTCATCCACTCCCAAAGGTTGTTGCCCTCACAATCACTTCCGCCAAAGTTCGCGCCGCCTGCCCCGGCGCCTGCCCTTTGGCTTGACGGTCCGCCAGGGCCAGTTGTGCCAACAAACTGGCCCACCCTGAGGCAGGATGGCGGGTATGCGCCTGTTGATAATCCCGTTGCCGTGATGCCCATATGCGCGCGGCCTGAAAGATCTGCTGCGGTGTCTGACAACCCGCCGCCAACTGATAGAGCACACGGATCTCCCGCGCCAGCAGCCAGATCACCAACTGTATCGCCTCCCCTTCTTCCAGAAGCCGCTCCAACACATGCAGCGCTTCAGCCGTCTCACCCGCCAAAATCCGGTCAGACAGGGCAAACAGGGCATAGTGGGCTTGATCCACCACATTGTCCTGCACCTGCGCCAGATCGATCCGTGCCCCCTCGCCGTAGCGTAAGCGCATGATCTCTAAGGCCTGGTCAGCGGCCAACAGATTGCCTTCGGTGCGTTCCGCCAGCAGTGCCGCCGCCTCCAGGGTGAGATTCAATCCCTTCTCCTGCGCCCGTGCCTGACACCACTGGGGCAACTGGTGAGCCCGCGGCGGCTGTATAGCGATCACAAGCCCCGTCTGGGCAAACGCCTGCACCCAGGCGCTTTGTTGTTGCCGCGCTTCCAGCCGTCCGCTGATGACAAACAGCACCGTATCGGGCGGCGGCTGCAGCGCCCACTGGCGAAAAAAGGCACTCCCCTCTCGCCCCGGCGCGGCAGAGGGCAAGCTAAGCTCAATTAACTCGCCCCGGGAAAACAAACCCACCTCCCGCGTCTGCTCCAGCAGCCGCGCCCAGTCCGTATCGGCGCCAACCTGCAGCGCGACCCGCTCCAGCCCCTGTTCTCGGGCCAAGGCGCGCACCTGATCGCCCACCTTGAGCTGATAATAGGGCTCCTCGCCATGCAGCAACAGCATGGGGGCCAGAGCTGGCTGTTTCAGGAAGGCCTCCGCAGAAATCATGGCAGAAAAGACAGCTGGCGCAGAATCTGTTCGGCCGCCTCCCGGCGCATCTGCGCCCGCAGGCTGCGGCGCTGTGCTTCCGCAGCAGCCAAGGCGGCTGTATCAATCTGGTGATCCCGATAGACCACCACCTCATCCACCAGCAGACGCGCTCCGGCGCGCCACACGCTGAAGGGCTGTTTCAAGCTCATCAATTCAGCCGCCGTATCACCCGTCAGGGTCACCTGAGCGCGGTTGATATGCCAACGGGTCGGGGCTAACACCAGGCGCAGCTCGGCCGCTGGCGTCACCACCACACCTGCGCTCTGCAACCGCAGCGTCAGGGCGCGGTAGATCCCCTCATCCACGCCCTGATCCTCTAAAGCAATGGCCTGAATGGCCGTGGACAAGTCCACCGTAGAACCCCGTAAATGCCAGCCACAGCCACCAAGGGGCACCAGGGCCAATAACCCCAACAGGACGCGTCGTTTCATCCTTTCACCACCAGATTCACCAGCCGACCCGGGACGACGATCTCCTTGACGATCTCTTTACCATCAATGAACCGGCGCACATTTTCCTGGCTGCGGGCCGCCGCAATAATGGCCGCCTTGTCCGCATCCACCGGCACCGCAATCTTACCGCGCAGCTTACCGTTGACCTGCACCACCAGCTCAGATTGCGCTTGCACCAGCGCCGCCTCATCCACCTGCGGCCAGGGTTCATCCACAATCAACCCGCCATGACCCAGATCCTGCCATAGTTGCTGGGCGATATGGGGTGTGATGGGGGCAAGCACCAGTGTGACAAGCTCCAATGCCTCCTGCAACACGGCCCGATCTTGATCCGTTTTCACCTCGAATTTGTTCAAGGTGTTGTTCACCAGCCCTTGCACTGCGGCAATGGCGGTGTTGAAGTGCAGCCGCTGGCCCATATCCCGCGTGGCCTGCTGCAACATGCCATGCACCGCCCGCCGCACGGATTTTTGCCGCTCATCCAGGGCCGCCTTGTCCAGTGACGGCGCTGAGCCTTCAGCCACATGGCGCTGCACCAAAGTCCACAGACGCTTGAGGAAACGGTGTGCCCCTTCGACCCCTGCATCCGACCACTCCAAAGACTGGGTAGGCGGGGCGGCGAACATGGTGAACAGGCGCACCGTGTCGGCGCCATATTTCTCCACCATATGCTGAGGATCCACCCCGTTATTCTTAGACTTGGACATCTTCTCAATGCCGCCGAAACAAACCGGCTGACCATCACTTTTGAGTACCCCGCCGACGATGCGGCCTTTTTCATCCCGCTGCACCGCCACATCCGCCGGGTTGTACCAGGTCTTAGCGCCATCCTCATTCTGACGATACCAGGTCTCGGCGATCACCATGCCCTGGGTCAGCAGGTTCTTGAACGGCTCATCACAGTCAACCAGGCCCATATCACGCATGAGCTTGTGGAAGAAACGGGCATAGAGCAGGTGCAAAATGGCATGTTCAATCCCACCGATATACTGATCCACCGGCAACCAGTAATTGGCCCGCTCATCCAGCATCTTCTCTTTTTGTGTCGGACAAGCAAAACGGGCGTAATACCAACTGGATTCAAAGAAGGTATCGAAGGTGTCCGTCTCACGCCGGGCCGGGCCACCACAGTTAGGACAAGGGATCTCATAAAATTCGGGCATTTTGGTCAGCGGCGATCCCGAACCATCGGGCACCACATCCTCCGGCAGCTTCACCGGCAGGTCCTCTTCCGGTACTGGCACCACGCCGCACTTGTCACAGTAGATCATGGGAATGGGACAACCCCAATAGCGCTGGCG
This sequence comes from Sulfurivirga caldicuralii, assembly GCA_015661715.1. GTDB lineage: Bacteria > Pseudomonadota > Gammaproteobacteria > Thiomicrospirales > Thiomicrospiraceae > Sulfurivirga > Sulfurivirga caldicuralii_A. The sequence goes on along the minus strand of DQVN01000085.1, from coordinate 1,919 downwards.
AGAAACGCCCCAATCGCGCAAGCGGTAATTGACCTGCTTGCGCCCCAGACCCTTCTCACTCAACACCTTAGCGAACACATCCAGGGCTTCTTCGGATTTGATGCCGTCAAAGTCGCCGGAGTTGACCAATTCCCCCTTCTCAGTAAAAGCGCCCTCACGCACATCCGGTAATTCACCACCCACCGGCTTGATCACCACCTTGACCGGCAGGTTGTATTTCTTGGCAAATTCCCAGTCCCGCTGGTCGTGGGCCGGCACACTCATCACCGCACCGGTGCCATAACCCATGAGGACAAAGTTGGCCGCCCACACGGGCAATATCTCACCCGTGATCGGGTGCTCGACCCGGATGCCCGTATCCACACCTTCTTTTTCCAGCGTCTCCACCACCGCTTCAGAGGTGGCGATATGGGCGCATTTTTCAATGAAAGCCGCCAATTCAGGATGCTGCTGCGCCGCCTGTTTGCTCAAGGGATGATCAGGGGCAATGGCCAAATAGGTGACCCCCATCAATGTATCCGGCCGCGTGGTGTAAACGGAGAGTTTGCCGTCCCCCTCCACCAAGGGAAAATCGATTTCCAAGCCTTCAGAACGGCCGATCCAATTGCGCTGCATGGTCTTGACCTGCTCCGGCCAGCCGTCGAGTTGGTCCAGGTCATCCAACAGCTCATCGGCATAAGCGGTGATCTTGACAAACCACTGTTCCAGCTCGCGTCGCTCCACCGGCGCACCGGAACGCCAGCCTTTGCCGTCGATCACCTGTTCATTGGCCAGCACACACTGATCCACCGGATCCCAGTTGACCACCGATTTCTTGCGATAGACCAAACCTTTCTCATACAGCTTAATAAACAGCCACTGCTCCCACTTGTAGTAATCGGGATCGCAGGTGGCGACTTCCCGATCCCAGTCATAGGCAAAGCCCAAGCGCTTGAGCTGACCTTTCATATAATCAATGTTCTGGCGCGTCCACTCAGCCGGCGCCACCTTGTGGGCGATGGCGGCGTTCTCCGCCGGCAGGCCGAAGGCATCCCAACCCATAGGTTGCATCACATTCTTGCCCTGCATCCGCTGAAAACGGGCGATCACATCGCCGATGGTGTAATTGCGCACATGGCCCATGTGCAGCTTGCCGGATGGATAGGGAAACATGGAGAGGCAGTAGAATTTTTCCCGCTGCGGATCCTCCACCGCCTTGAAGGTCTTGTTCTCCACCCAGATGCGCTGGATAGCCTCTTCAACCGTTTGCGGCTGGTATTCTTTCATGGGTGTCCTCATAATAGATACATTAACCGCACCATTATAAACGGGAGACTTGCCATGCTGAACGAACATCAAAAGCGTGCCTACGCCGTACTGCTGCAAAAAGCGCAACAGGCTGCACAACACTCCAAGGAAGAGATTCTCAGCACCATGCACCGGGCCATTGATGCCGCCTCGGAGAAAGAGGCCGAATTGGCCCACCTCAGCCGTGAAGAGCTGGAAAAGGTCAAACAAACCCTCAAAGCGGACCTGGATGCCATCTCCCGCTACTTTGCCGAAGTGGGCGAAGGTATTGAGGAAATCCTCACCATGGATGCCGCCTACCTGGAAGAAAAGTTCCTGGAGATCAGCGAACAGTTGGCTGACCCCACTGTTTTGCAACTGGCACGCATGCGCCTGCTGGCTGCCGTCAAAGGTGCACAGCCCCGCTAAGCAACCAGCTTAGGGCTATTTCGGGTTCTTGTTGTATCCTGATAGATAATTTGGCATTGAAACTGTAACCCCCCTAAAATAGAGCTATGAACAACTGGAGATTCTTCGATAATGGGATCAACAGAAAAGGAGAATCTCCCATGCGCAAATCACGCTTTAGCGAACAGAAGATCGTTCGCATCCTCAAGGAAGTTGAAGCGGGCAGAACAGTCCGGGATGTATGC
>DQVN01000079.1 GCA_015661715.1 Sulfurivirga caldicuralii | reverse complement strand
CCTCCGGCTTCAGTTGTCAGCATCAGATTCGCCTTTTAACTCACCTTCATCCGCTTCATCCCATTGAGGTGCTGGCCCGTGGGTTAAAATGACGGGCATGAACAGGCTCTATTTGGCTTCCCAATCGCCCCGGCGTCTTGAGTTGATGCGCCAGATCGGACTGGCCCCTGAAGTGTTGCCCGTTGCTGTGGATGAGTCCGCCTTGCCCAATGAACCGGTGGAAAGTTTTGTGCGACGCCTGGCGGTGGAGAAGGCCCGTGCAGGCTTTGACCGGTTGACAGACAAAAAGGTCTGGGTCGTGGGTGGGGATACGGTGGTATCCGTTGACGGCCAGGTCTTGGGCAAGCCCCGGGATCAGGCCGACTATCGCCGTATGCTGGCTTTGCTGTCGGGCCGCATCCATCAGGTGCTTACCGCGGTGGCCGTGGTGCATGATGGGGTGGTGCAGGCGACTGTCAGCATCAGTCAGGTGAGTTTTGCTGAGCTGGACGCAAGTGAGATCGATGCCTATTGGCGCAGCGGTGAACCGCGGGATAAGGCCGGTGGTTATGGTATTCAAGGCTATGCGGGCAAATGGGTGCGCCATCTGCAAGGCAGTTATAGCGGCATTATGGGGCTGCCTCTATATGAACTGGATCAGCTGTTAAAGGAGAGCGGCTATTATGGCTGAGGCGCCGCGGCGCGAGACGCTGCTGGTCAATATCACGCCCCGGGAGCAGCGGGTGGCCTGGGTGGACAATGGCATGGCCCAGGAGGTGTGGGTGGAACGCACCAGCCAGCGGGGTCTGGTGGGTAATATCTACTGGGGACGGGTGCAGCGGGTATTGCCGGGGATGCAGGCAGCATTTATCGATATTGGCCTGGCGCGGGCGGCCTTTTTGTATGTGGCGGATGTGTACCGTCCAGAGGATACGCCTGAGAGTGAGCCGATTGAGAAACTGCTGCAACCGGGGCAGTGGGTGATGGTGCAGGTCACCAAGAACCCTTTGGGTAGCAAGGGGGCTCGGGTGAGTATGCAAATCAGCCTGCCGTCACGCCTGTTGGTCTATATGCCGGGGCAGAAAGTCATCGGTGTATCGCAGAAAATCGAGGACGAGGCGGAGCGGGCGCGGTTGCGGGAGCTACTGTGCGCTATTCCGGAGATAGAGCAGGCCCAGGGCGGCTTTATCGTGCGCACGGTGGCGGAAGGGGCGCAGTTGATGGAACTGCGGGCGGATTTGCTCTATTTGATGAAACTGTGGGAGCAGATTTCCGCTCGGGTGAAAGGCCTAACGCGTCCCACCTGTATCTATGAAGAGTTGCCGCTGTATTTGCGTGTCTTGCGCGATACGCCTGCTGAGCAGATCGAGCAGGTGCTGGTGGATTCGCGGGAAACCTTAGCCAAGATGCAGGAGTTTGCCCGTATTTATGTGCCTCAATTGGTGGAGCTGATGCAGCACTATGAGGGCGAGCGGCCGATCTTTGATCTTTACAATGTGGAAGATGCCATCTCACAGGCGCTTGAGAAGCGGGTGCCGCTCAAATCCGGGGGTTATCTGGTGATTGATCAGACTGAAGCGCTGACCACCATTGATGTGAATACGGGCGCCTTTGTCGGTCACAAGAACCTGGAAGAGACCATCTATAAAACCAATATGGAGGCCACATCAGCCATTGCCCGTCAGTTGCGTCTGCGTAATCTGGGGGGGATGATCATTATCGACTTTATTGATATGCAGGAGCAGCAGCACCGCGAGCATGTGCTGGAGGCGCTCAAGCGTGCCTTGAGTCGTGATCGGGCAAAGACTACGGTCAATGATTTCTCTCCTCTAGGGCTGCTGGAGATGACGCGTAAGCGTACCCGTGAGAGTCTGGAGCGCACCCTGTGCCAGCCGTGTCCCATCTGTGAGGGGCGCGGGACGGTCAAAACACCGCAGACAGTAGCCTATGAGATTTTCCGGGAGATTACGCGCATGGCGCGCCAGTTCGATGTGCAGCAGTATCGGGTTATCGCCAGTGAGGCGGTGGTCTCCTATATTATGGATGAAGAGTCCGATTCCGTAGCAGAACTGGAAGCCTTTATCAACTGCAGTGTCAGTTTTCAGGCTGAGGCCACTTATCCACCGGAAGCCTATGATGTCGTAATGATGTGATGAAACGCCTGTTGCGCCCCCTTCTATTGACCGCAGAAGCCCTGTTGCTTGTGGTTGGGCTGTGGATGGCTTTGCTGCAGGTGACCTGGCTGTGGGTGCATATGGCGCCGGATCAGGTGCGTATCTGGTTGAGCTGGGTAACCGGTGAGCGCGTGCAGGTGGCGCGGATTGAGCTACCTCACACCTTGCTGTTGCCCAAGGTCGAGCTACACGACCTGAAAGTACAATGGGATGACTTCAGCTTTCAAGCACAGCGTTTGATATTGCAGGTGCAGCCTGAGCGGCATGGTTTGCGCACCCATCTGTCCGCCAGTCAGTGGCAGTTGCGAATCAAACCCGCCTCGGGATTGTCTCAATCCCCGGATCTGAACCTGTTGCAACATCGGCTGAGCTTGGCTTTTCCACGCTGGCCTCTTCCTTTGGATATGCTCACCTTAGAGTCGGGCGTGGTGCACTATGGTGAGTGGCAGGTGGTGATACCCACGATGCAGATGGCGCGGAAAAACCTGGTCGTAAGTGGTCAGAGCCAACTGTCGGTGGTCTATGACCGGGTTGTGGTTTGGCAGGGGGCGTGGGCGTTGATTGCACAGCTGGACTGGCGACAGCGGGTGATCAGTGGGACATGGGATTGGCACATGAGTCGTCCGACACAGCTGGTGGATCTGGCCCCGTTGCTGCAAACCCGTTGGCGTAAAGGGGCGTTGCAGCTCAATGGGGCGTTGCGTTATCAACAGGGGCGGCCTAACTTAAGTATTCAATTGCGCTTGGAACAATTAAATATTCTCGCGCCAGCGGAGGCTATTCAAAGTTTGGGGGCGGTCTTAGCCTGGCGAGAACAGCAGGGGCAGCGGGCTTTTGTTATTGAGCAATGGATGATTAATGATAAGGTTTTGCTCAATCAGGCACCGGCTATGGTGGTGTTGGCGGAGAATCAACTGAGCTTTTTTCTGCCCCACTTGAGTCTGGATAGTTTCAAACCCGCCTTGCAAGTCCTGTGGCCGCAATGGGATTGGCAGAAAACTCATTTTAATGTTGATCATGTGCAGTTGCGCTATCAACTGAAACCTTTACGACTGCAAGCTGCCACCGGTAGGGTACATGCCTTGGCGTGGCCTGCGAGAAAAAAGTGGCCCGGTCTGATGCTGCGTGATTTGCAGATAGCAGGGACTAATGATCGGTTGGTTTTTACGTTGAAGCAGCCGGTGGCTTTACATTGGGCGGCCTGGACAGCGAAGCAGAAGGCCCGCTTGAGCCTGCCGCAATCCATAGAGTTGAGGCGGGTTGGATCTGGCTGGCGCTTGCAGCCGCTTGCTTTCCAACTGGATGACATGGCGGGACGGCTGCAGTGGGAAGGGAATGGTCAGGCAGGTAAGTTGAGTCTTGTATTGCAGCCTGAAACCCTGCAGAGGGTGAAACGGTTTCTGCCCTACGGGCTGATGGATCCTAAGCTAAGCCAATGGCTGCAACAGGCGTTGGTGAAAGGCAAGGTGGAGCCGGTTCGCCTGGACTATCAGGGTCCATGGGCCGAGATGCTGCAAGCGGATAGCCCATTCGCTGTGGAGACTGCATTATCTAACGGCGTGTTGCGTTTCCAGCCGGATTGGCCGGCGTTGGAGCAGATGCAAGCCCGGCTGCGCTTTAAGCCTTTCCGTTTGAACATTGACCTATCCCATGCCCGGATGAAGGGAGTGCAAGTAAAAGGGGCGCAGGCGCAGATAGGGCCGTTAAATGGGGGTCGGGCGCTGTTAAAGGTTTCCGGCCAGGCCCGCGGGCGGGCGGATCAGGTTGAGGCGTTGATCCTGGATTCACCCCTGCTTTATGCCCTGGGTATGGAAGGTGTGTTGGGTCAGTCCCTACGTTTTGCCGGTGGGCAGGTGGCGGCCACAGTGCAGTTACACATACCTCTACACGGGAAGGGCAGTGGGGTGGCGGCGGATGTGCGTGCTCAATTGAGGGGCGTGCAGGCTTATCTGCCGGGAGGAATAACACCTAAGGCACTCAGTGGTCAGGTGGATATTCAAGATTTGACCCAAATTCGTGGGCGATTGCAAGGCGTGCTGTTCGGCAAGCCTCTGGCGGTCAATATCACCAGCACAGACCAGGGCCGCTTGCGTTTTGATCTCAGCGCCCAAGTCCCTTTATCCGAATATCTGGCTGATACGGCCGGCTGGTTGAAACTGAACGGCCAGATTCAGGTGCCACTGGAAAAGGCAAAAGGGGTTCAATTCCATGCATCTGCCCGGGCCCAGTTGGATAAAAATCATCTTCCGGCGCCATTGAATGAGTTGATGCAACAGCCCTTATCGATAAAGGGGCGCTGGGAAGGGGGGCATTTGCACGCCGCTTTTTCAGCCGGTCACGCGCTGTGGGCCCAAGGGCGTTGGCAGCAGGGGGACAGTCAGTTGCGTATGCAGCAGGCAGTGGTCCTGATCGGTGAGTCGCCCTATGTGATTCGCCAGTTTAAGCGCTTCCCGCCACAGCAAGTTACCCTTTCCATTGCCGCACAGGAACTGGATTTGGGACACTGGTTGGCTTGGTGGTCGAAACAGCGGCAGAAACTTCCCATGATCACAACGGATCAGGGATTGCCACCGATGCAGGTGGCCCTGCGTGCCGCATCTGCTCATTATGGTGGTCAGCGTTTTGATCAGCTGGCGCTGACGGGTTTCACTTTGGATACGCAGCGTCTGGCCCTCCATCTGCGGGCCAAACAGGCGGAGATGGTGGGTATTCTGCTGCCCGATACCCATCAGTTGGTTCTGTCTGCCCGGCGTTTGCTGCTGCGTCAGCCTGATAGGATGCAACCGACATCCTGTAGCCCCTGGCAGCGGCCTCAGGACTTTAAGGTGTTTTTTGTTGGACAGAATGTGCATCTGGATCGTTATCACTTCGATAGGCTGCGCTTTAATTTGTATGGAGACCCGGCTCAGATTCGGGTTGAAGGCATCAAGGCCCAGGCTGAAGCAGAGAGTGTGACCTTCAGCGGCCAGTTATTGTGGCGTTTTCAGGAGAACAGTTCTCGCCTGGCGGCACAGTTTGAGTCGAAGGATGTAAAGCGGTTTCTTAAATGGGCTGGCTTCAAAAAACCCGGTTTCACAGGGGAGCACGCTGTGGTCGACGCCCAGATTACCTGGCCGGGCCCGCCAGACTGTATCACCCTGAAAAACATGGAAGGCGAGGTGTCTTTTCGCCTGGATGACGGGGTGATTGAGCAGGCCCAGCCCGGCCTGGCCAAGGTGTTTGCGCTCTTGTCGGTGGATAGTCTGATGCGCAGCATTCAGGCCACCTTAGGCACCCTGCAATATAAGGGGATGGTCTATAGCAAAATTGCAGGGGAGATTCGCCTGCGCCGAGGGTGGGGGCACGTCAAACATATGGTGCTGGATGCGCCAGCGTTGCAAGCGGAGTTGAAAGGAGGGGTTGATCTGATGCGGCGCAGGTTTGACCTGAAAGCAAAAGTGATCCCACAAATTGGGGGCACCTTAACCACCTTGTTGTCCATGTTTGGTTTGGCCAATCCTCTGACGGCGATAGGCACCTATCTATTTTTGAAAAATGTTCCCGGTGCCAATCCCAACTTGATCAGTTATCACTACCGCATTATGGGGCCTTGGGATGAGCCTCGCATTATCAATACTGATACCGGCGAGGTGATAGGGCGACAGCCTTCTGTGGTGCCTCAAAGCGAACCGGTAGAGTCCGTATTGGAGCAATAATTTTGAGGTTTGTTGTATCGTTCTGGATGGGGGGCTTATGCCCACAATGCCCACACAACTTTTTATGCAAGCTCATGTTATTTTCTAATTGGACAGCTTAATGCGCTCTGCCTATGATGCGCGCTCTAGCACACAATTGACGAGGAGAAGAAAGATGGACTATGCCTTGAGCCGTGATTTGGACTGCACTTTCAATGAGGCGGTTGAACGCATCAAAGCCCTGGCGCCTGAGCATCAGTTGGGGGTGGTGTTTGAGATTGATGTGCAGAACACCATTAAAACCAAGCTAGGGGAGGACTTTCGTCCCTATGTGATTCTGGGGCTGTGTAATCCCAAGATCGCCAAAGATGCCATTGAGTTGGATGCGGATTTTGGCGCACTGTTACCCTGTGCCGTGGCCGTGCAGGAAACCGATGAGGGGAAGGCACGGGTGAGCTTTTACAACCTGCCGGTGATGGTGGAGGCGATTGGCAATGCGGATTTTGACCAGTGGAATGCGGTGGTGAAAGCAAAGTTGGTAGATTTCTTTAACGCCCTGTAATGCATGGCAGCCGCTACAATAACGCCCTCTGAATAGAGGGCTTTTTTATTGCATGATTATTGGTATTGGCACAGATCTGGTTGAAATTACACGCATTGCCCGGCTTCAGGCACGACATCCTGCATTTGCCCAACGGCTGTTGAACCCTGAAGAGTATGCACAATGGCAGGCCAAAGGGGCGCCCATGGCCTGGCTGGCAAAACGCTGGGCGGGTAAGGAGGCAGTGCTCAAGGCGTTGGGGACGGGACTGCGCGCGGGACTGCGTTTTCAGCAGATTACCCTGTTGAATAATGAGCTAGGGACGCCGATATTGACCTTAACGGGTGCCTGTGCCGAGTTGGCCGCGCATCGTGGGATAGACCACTGGCATATCTCCCTGAGCGATGAGCGTGCGTATGCCTTGGCTTTTGTGGTCGCGGAGGGTAATAAGAGGGCTTGACAGGGGGTGTAAAATAGTCGCTTGTCATTCGTTTTGTGTGTAAGGAGAGGTGAGATGAGCGATATGCCATTAGCTGGGCGTGCGGTAATTACCCTGTTTTCCGATCCCGCTGACCCGAATTCCCATCGTATTCGCTTTTTAGGGGTAGAAAAGGAAGTGCCCATGGAAGTCATCTCTGTGGATAGCAACAAGGTACCAGAAGACCTGTATGAACTAAACCCCTATGGCACCATCCCTACCCTGGTGGATCGTGATCTGGTGCTGCATGATGCTCAGGTGATTCTGGAGTATCTGGATGAGCGTTTTCCCCATCCGCCCATGATGCCGATCGACCCCATTCAAAAGGCGGTGATTCGTCAGCAACTGCGTTTGATTGAAACCGAGTGGTATCCTTTGATACACGCCATTACCGCTGGTGAAGACAAGACAAGCGTTCAAGTGGCGCGCAAACAGCTATTTGAGCGTTTGATTCAACTGATCCCCATTATGTCGGAAAAAGACTATTTCCTCAGTGATGAGTTCACCTTGTTGGATTTGAGCATGGCGCCCATTTTCTGGCGACTGCAGTATTTGGGCATTGAACTGCCCAAGTCGGCCAAGCCAGTGATGGACTATGCCGAACGCCTGCTGAGTCGGCCAGAGTTTCGCAACAGTCTCAGTGATGATGAACTGGATATGCGGGATATTCTGTAATGATTGCGCAAAAACCCTATCTGATCCGCGCCCTTTACGAGTGGATCCTGGACAATGACTGGACTCCCTATATTCAAGTGGATGCTGATTGGCCGGGAGTAGAGGTGCCGCGCCAATTTGTGCAAGATGGCACGATTGTGTTGAATATCGGGCCTCAGGCCACCCGTAATTTGGTACTGGACAATGAGGAAATCCGCTTTCAGGCGCGTTTTCAGGGAGAGGAGCGGGTTGTACGTTTTCCGCCCGGTGCGGTGTTGGCTATTTTTGCCCGGGAGAGTGGTCAGGGAATGCCCTTTCCACCAGAACCTTATCCCGATGTTTCTGCAACACCCTCTAAGTCTGTGGCTGAGCCTTCACCTGAAGAAAAGAAGTCATCGGCTAATAAGGTCGTGCCCCTGCGTCGGCTCAAGTAGTCACCCAGGTAGGTTCAGGCAGATCAAGTTGTACCACCAGTTGCTCAACCCAGTGCCGCCAGATTTCCGCGCGGCTGGGGCAGGTTGTTAACAGGTCACAGAGCTGGGTCATGGGTTGACGGGCCAGGCCACAGGGATGGATATGGGCAAAAGGGCGTAGATCCATGCGCCAGTTGAGGGCGATGCCATGGTAGCTGGCCCCTTTACGCACCTTCAATCCGAGGGAGGCGATCTTACTCCCGTTCACATACACACCTGGGGCATCCGCCCGTGCCACCGCGTCAATGCCATAGCGGGCGAGCAGGTTGATCACGGTTGACTCAAGGGTATGCACCAGTTGGCGCACGCTGATGCGATGGCGTTTCAGGTCTAGCATTGGGTAGAGGATCAACTGTCCTGGCCCGTGATAGGTTACCTGTCCACCCCGATCGGTTTGCACGATGGGAATCTCCATGGAGGGGGTGAGGATATGTTCACGGTTGCCCTTCAGTCCCAGCGTGTAGACGGGCGGGTGCTCTACCAGCCAGATTTCATCCACTGTATCAGGATTGCGCTGATGGGTAAAAGTGCGCATCGCCTGCCAGACCGATTCATAGGGCTGTAGCCCCAGTTGGCGGATGAGCAGGCTCACAGGGTCATGTGTACATCTGGGTGGTCATTGAGGTCTTGATAGAGCTTTTCCAGTTGTTCGCGACTTTTGGCGTTGATTTTGACATTCACCGAGGTGTACTTGCCCGCGCTGGACTGTCGGGTCTGCACATCACTTTTCTGCAATTCCGGTACATGCTGCTTGCAGATATCAAAAATCTCACTGGTAAAGGTTTCCGTTGCATTACCCATCGCCTTGACAGTGACATCACAGGGAAACTGCAGTTTGCCGGCCTCATCTACGCTGATAGCTTGGCCGGAATGGGGATCGATTAGCTTTTTATCATTCATCATAGGCCTCCACAAATCGTTTTTTTGCTGCGGCATAAGCAGCGCGCATCTGTTTCCATATGGGGCCGGGCACACCTTTTCCAACCGCCTGGCCATCGATCTCCACCACAGGCAGCGCCTCTTTGGTGGAGCTGGTTAGCCAGATCTCATCCGCCTGATGCAGGCGTAACAGGCTGATGGGTTCTTCTTTTACCTCAAGTCCGCTTTCTTTTGCCACATGTAACAGAACTTGCCGTGTGATCCCGCCCAGCAGACAATGATCCAGAGGAGGGGTCACCAAGGTATGACTTTCCACAATCATCACATTGCTGGCGGTGCCTTCTACCACCATGCCGTTGCGCATCAGAATGGCATCATCCGCACCGGCCTCCTGTGCCGCCATTTTCATCATAATATTGGGCAATAGGGTAATGGCTTTGATGTCACAGCGCATCCAGCGTATATCTTCCACCGTGATGCAACGGATGCCCGTCTGCAGCAGGGATTCTGGCAATGGCGTAAGTTCATTGCTATAGGCGAATACGGTGGGAACCAGGCAGTTTTCCGGCGTATGGTCCCGTTTAGGCTGCAGCCCACGGGTAACCTGAATATAGAGACTCTGATTTGTCCACGGGTGGCGTTGGATCAAGTCATGACACAGCTTGCGCCAATCATCATCGGTATAAGGGTTGGGGATACGGGTGGCGGAGAGGCTGTGTTGCAACCGTTTAAGGTGAGGGCCCAGGGCGAACACCTTGCGGTTATAGACAGGGATAACCTCATACACGCCATCGCCAAACAGAAAGCCCCTGTCCAAGGGGCTGATGCGCGCTTCATCCAGCTTGCACCATTCACCGTTAAGCCATGCCTGCTGCATGTTATTCCCCCAGCCAGTCAGCGAACATGAGCTTGACCTGGTCGCTCAGCTTTTTAAAGAAGCTGCCCTCCTTGACCTCATTGAGCGCGATCAAAGGCCGCTCTGCTAAGACCTGCTCATTGAGCATGACCTTGAGGGTACCCACTTGTTGATCTTTGTGGATGGGGGCTTTCAATACTTTTTCGATTTCCATCATGGGCTTAATGTGTTTGTAGCTTCCCCGGGGAATGGTGACATAGAGGTCTTCTGTCAGGCCAATGGCCAGCAAGTCCGTATCCCCCTCCCATACCTTCTGGTCACTGAGACGCTGCCCAGCCTGGTACAGTCGATGGGTCTCATAGAAACGAAAACCATAGTTGAGTAGCTTTTGGCTTTCGCTGATGCGTTTGCGGGCAGAATCCGCGCCGAGCAGAATACTGATCAGACGCATGTCATTGCGCTTGGCGCTGGCCACCAGGCAGTAGCCGGCCGATTCAGTATGCCCGGTTTTAATACCGTCTACACTGGGATCCTGCCATAGCAGTTTGTTGCGGTTGTATTGGCGGATGCCGTTGTAGGTAAAAACTTTTTCTTTATACCAGGCATAATGTTGTGGAAAGTCCCGGATCAACGCACGGGCCAGAATAGCCAGATCCCGGGCGGTGGTGTAGTGATTGGGATCAGGCAGGCCGGTGGAATTGGTGAAGTGGGTGCCGGTCATTCCCAGCTTTTTAGCCCACTGGTTCATCAGCTGGACAAAAACTTCCTCACTGCCGGCAATGTATTCAGCCAAAGCCACCGTGGCATCATTACCCGACTGGATGATCATGCCCTTGATCAAATCCCGAACGGGCACTTGTTTCCCCACCTCAATAAACATTTTTGAGCCGGGCATTTTCCAGGCTTTTTCACTGATGGTGACCAGATCGTCCAGATGGATTTTGCCGGCATTCAGTTCATGGGCCACGATATAGCTGGTCATCAATTTGGTCAAACTGGCCGGTTCTACCCGCTCATCGGGATTTTTGCTGGCTAGGATGGCACCGCTGTCAAAGTCTGTCAGCAAAAAGGCTTTGGCAGCGACAGAGGGGGGGGCAGGCACGATGGATACACTTGCCGGCTTTGGTGGTGGTGTGGGAACCGTTTCGGCAGCCAGCGCCCCTGTAAAAAACAACAAAAACGCAAAAGTGGAAAACAGGCGGATGCCATGATGCATGATTAATTCGACTCCCTATCCATTTGAGTTTAACCGGCTAATCTAACATGGGGGCGCAACCCTATCAAGAGGATGTCACAGGACGGAGTCGACTTTTGTGGGTGTGAATGGACATGAGTATGCCAAAGCCCAGCATCAGGGTGATCAACGCACTGCCGCCATAGCTGATCAGCGGCAAAGGCAACCCTACTACCGGCAGCAGGCCACTGACCATGCCGATATTAACAAAAGCATAGATAAAAAGGGTCATGGATAGGCTGGCGGCTAGCAGGCGACCGAAATTATTTTCAGCGCGCCAGGCGATATAGAGGCTGCGAAAAATGACAAAAGTATAGCCCAGCAGTAATAACCCAACGCCCCAGAGACCAAACTCTTCGGAAAAAACGGAGAAAATGAAATCGGTGGTACTTTCCGGCAAAAACGCTAAATGGGCTTGCGTGCTGCCCAAAAAACCCTTGCCCCAGACCCCGCCGGAGCCGATGGCGATTTTGGATTGGATAATGTGATACCCGGCGCCTAAGGGATCGGATTCTGGATTGAGAAACGTGAGCACCCGCTGTTTCTGATAGTCGTACATGAAATGCCAGATAACCGGTAGGGCAGCGATAACGGCCCCCAATGCACCGATTATCCACTTCCAGGACAAGCCGACAAAAAAGAGGACGAACAGGCCGCTGGCGGCAATGAGCAGAGAGGTGCCCAGATCCGGTTGGACCACGATGAGTCCTGCGGTCATGGCAATGGCCGCCAGCCCGGCCAGTAGCCGTGGCCAGCTCGGGGGCAAGGGTTGCCATGCATAGAGCCAGGCCAGGAACATGGGGAGCGCCAGCTTCATCAGCTCAGATGGCTGGAATCGGATAATGCCCAAATCCAGCCAGCGGCGGGCGCCCTTGCCGATGGTGCCGGTGATCAACACCGCCACCAGCATGATCAGTCCGGCGATAAATAACCACGGTGCCCAGCGCATCAGCTGATGCGGCGGAATTTGCGCCATCACCACCATACCGCCAAAGGCCAGAGCGATGCGCAGACCGTGGCGCTCGACCACAGCCATATTTCCTCCTGATGCGCTATAGACAACCAGCAGGCTGGTGGTGATCAGCAACAGAATTCCTGCCAACAGCCACCCATCTAGATGCAGGCGCATCAACCAGCCACGCGGTTCCATTAGGGCTTTCTCCTTTTCTGCTGGGGTGGAACATGATTACGCTCCAGCCAGTATTTTGCCAGTTGCGCCGCCAGAGGGGCGGCGGCCTTACTGCCGCTGCCTCCATGTTCGACAATCACCGAAATGGCAATCTGTGGATTTTTTATCGGCGCAAAGCCGATAAATAGCGCATGATCGCGCTCGTGCATGGGGACTTTACTTTCATCATACTCCTCTTCTGCCTGTAGCCTTTTGACCTGGGCGGTACCGGTCTTGCCCGCCATCCGATAGGGGGCGATCAGTTGCCTTACGCGCCAGGCTGTTCCATGGGGTGAGTGCAGCACGGCTTCCATGGCGCGGATAACGCGCTCCCAATTTTCCCGGTTACGGATTTCAATATGGCCTTCGGGCTCAACGGATGCCTTGCGCAGGTGCGGGATAATCTGAGTGCCGCGATTGGCCAGTATGGCCGTGGCCCGAGCCAGTTGCAGGGGCGTGGCCAGGCTGTAACCTTGACCAATGGAAGCAATAATGGTTTCACCATTGTACCAAGGCTGGCCTCGCACACGCCGCTTCCAGGCTTTATTGGGAATTAAGCCTTTCAGCTCACCGGGTAAATCGATGCCGGTTGTTTGGTCAAATCCGAATGTTTGTAAGCCCTGGTGGATCAGATCAATGCCCATTTTGAGACCGAGCTGATAAAAAAAGGTATCACAGGAGTCGCTAATCGCTTTGTGCACATCCACATAACCGTGTCCCTGGCGTTTCCAATCGCGATAAATGTGTCCAGCATATTCAAAATAGCCGGGGTCAAAGATACGGTGGTTGGGCGAAATAATTTTGTGTTCCAAAGCAATGAGCGCCACAAAAGGCTTGATAGTGGAGCCGGGGGGATAAACCCCACCAATGGGGCGGTTAATCAGCGGGCGGTGCGGATTGTTAAGTAGCTGGGCATAGGCACGTCGGCTAATGCCATCAACAAATAGATTGGCATCATAGCCTGGGGCGCTGGCCATGGCCAACACGGCGCCGGTTTCGGGGTGGAGTGCCACCATGGCGCCTGGCCGCTGGTCTAGCAGCGCGTAGGCTTTTTTCTGCAAGTGGATATCCAGGGTCAGAACAATATCTTGCCCATTGACCGGGGGCTGCTCTTCCAGTACGCGAATCACCCGTCCCCTGGCGTTGGTTTCCACCTGTCGCCAGCCTGGCTGGCCCATTAACAGGTCCTCATAGTATTTTTCTATGCCTGATTTACCGATGACATCCGTGCCTTTATAGCGTTGCGGATCCAGCGTTTTCAGCTCTTTTTCATTGATGCGGCCTACATAACCGACGACATGGGCGGTCATGCTGCCGTAGGGATAAACCCTTTTGAGCTCCGTGGTGAGCTGAATGCCCGGGAAGTGGTGACTTCTGGCCGCAAAGCGGGCTGCTTCGATTTCGTCTAGTTCGAATGGCAGGGTATAGCTGTTGAATTTTTTCTGCCATTTGAGCCACTGGGCAAATTGCGCGCGGGTTTCCGTATCAAACTTGTAGGGAAACAGTGCGGAAAGTTGAGAGAGCAACTTTTCCCAGTCAGCGGCTTTTTCTGGTGTGATAGAGAGGACATAGACCGGTTGATTATCTGCCAGCACAATATGGTTTCGGTCATAGATACGCCCACGCACCGGCGGGATGACTTCAATACTGATGCGATTGCCCTCGGCCAAGCCTTTGTATTGGTCATAAAGCATGACTTGCAGATAGGCCATACGGGCAAACAAAATGGCAAACCCGAGCAAGACGAAGGCCGCCGCCCACAGAATACGGCGGCGAAACAGTTGCTGTTCGTGGGCGGGGTGGTAGTGTCCGTCACTCATTGATGTGAACAGGTGTGTGCGTCAGCCAATCCAAAAGGTATTTCAGCAGGGGCCAAAAGATCAGAGTTGTTAGTGGCATGGCAAAATACCGACCCCACGCTTGCTCATGAAGATGGGCATAAACCAGGGGTAATTGCATCAGCTGAAAAAGGTAAAGCAGAATCATTAAAACACCGGCTTGCTGCAGGGGATGGGCCAGGCGAAAGCGCAGACGCATGCGCAAAAAGATGAATAACAGAATGCTAAAGAGCAGGGCATGGAGTCCCAGCAGCGTATCAGTCATGGCGTCATAGAGAAGCCCGAGCATGACGGCTGCTAAAAAGTGGGTGCGCCTCAAGTCCTGTTGTGTCCAATAGAACAGCACAAGTAAGCCGAAAGGGGGGAGTAATAGGGCGTTCTCTTTGCTCAGGGGCAAGGCATTGAGTATTAAGGCAACAAGGTAGCTGAACACTGCCAGCCACGCAAAGGGGTTAAGAGCCCGGTGTGCCATGGCGGACAATGAGAACCTCGTGGTTGTTATACAGTTGGCTGATAGGCATAGCGGTCAATGTTAAAAATGTCGCTTGGGGTTTGTGTTCAATAGAAGTAATGCGGGCGACAGGATAGCCGACGGGGTAGACGCCCCCCAATCCGGAGGTGACCAATAGATCCCCTGGACGGACATCGGTGCCGACCCGGACAAAGTCCACCTCCAGTCGGCCATGGCCCAGTCCACGGGTTAGTGCGCGTAAACCGGTGCGTTCAAAGCGTACCGGGATTTCCAGCTCCGGGTCAGTCAGCAGTCGCGCCTTGCTGGTTAGTTCGCTGACATGGGTAATCAGTCCAAGAACCCCTTTGGCATCCAGCACCGGCATGTCAGGTGTAATCCCATCTAAAGCACCTTTGTTGAGCATGAGAAATTCAGAGTCGGGTCGATTGCTAGCGCGTAGGACTGTGGCAATAATCAGTTCCATGCGATCGCTGGGGAGCTGGCCGCTGGCGTCTAACAGCAGACGCAGGCGGCGGTTTTCCTGCTGGAGCTCGGTCATTTTCTGTAGCTTGGCCTGCAGGATTAGATTTTCTGCTTTCAAAGCGGCGTTCTGTTTTTGTAGGGTGATCTGATCAGTGCCTGTCTTTTCAAATGTTTCATACAGCACGCTCGGGAGGGTGGCAAGATACTCGACGGGCTGAAGAATATTGAGTAGCGTGTTGCGCAAGGTATCTGCAAGCTGAGTGTAGTGATCCGTCACCATCAGCACTATGGCGAAAGTAAAGGCCATCACAAAGTGACGGCCTTCGATTTCAGCGGAGGGCGTGTGTAAGCTGATCTTAAGCCTCCTCAATCATGGGAGAAGACGTCCAGGCCTTTTTCATCCATCATTTCCAAGGCCCGACCGCCACCGCGAGCAACGCAGGTCAGGGGTTCATCGGCCACGATCACTGGAATGCCCGTCTCTTCACTGAGCAATACATCCAGATTACGCAGCAAAGCGCCACCACCGGTCAGCACAATACCGTGTTCAGCAATGTCTGCGCCCAGTTCGGGGGGCGTGCTCTCTAAAGCTGTACGTACGGCGCTGACAATGGCCATCAGTGGCTCTTGTAGGGCATCTAGGATTTCATTGGCGTTCAGGGTGAACTTGCGTGGGACGCCTTCGGCCAGGTTGTGTCCCCTTAGCTCGATCTCCCTGGGTTCTGGGTCATGGTAGGCGGTGCCGATGGCCTGTTTAATCCGTTCGGCAGTGACCGGTCCTAAGACCATGCCATAGTTACGGCGGACATATTTGTTAATGGCATCGTCAAAGTGGTCGCCCCCTACCTTGATGGAGTCGGAATAGACGATGCCGTTCAGGGAGATCGTAGCCACTTCTGTGGTGCCGCCGCCAATATCCACCACCATGGATCCGGTCGGCTCACTGACCGGTAGGCCCGCGCCGATGGCTGCGGCCATGGGCTCTTCAATCAGGTACACTTCACGGGCGCCGGCACCTGCGGCAGATTCCCGAATAGCGCGCCGTTCCACCTGGGTGGAACCACAGGGGACGCACACCAGCACCCGTGGGCTGGGTTGGAAAAAGCGGGCAGCGTGTACCTTGCGGATAAAGCGCTGCAGCATTTTTTCGGTGACGGAAAAATCGGCAATCACGCCATCCTTGAGCGGCCGGATGGCTTGGATATTGCCGGGGGTGCGCCCCAGCATGTTTTTGGCCTCTTCGCCTACGGCGACAATCTGACGACCACCGCGGCCGTTATCACGGATGGCGACCACAGAGGGCTCATCCAGTACAATGCCTTTGCCGCGTACATAAATCAACGTATTGGCAGTACCCAGGTCGATGGACAGATCGTCCGAAAAAATCCCAAACAGCTTGCGAAACATGGTGTCTTATCCAAAACAGGGGTTGGTCATCCGCGCTATTTTACCCGTAAGAGACTTAGGGTATGCAGTAAAATGAGCGCACATTTTTGACACCTTTCGGGAGTGAATGCAATGGCGTTGAATACTCAAGAAGTGGAAAAAATCGCCGCCTTGGCGGCGATTGAGATTCGAGAGGAGGAGAAGCCCGTTTATGCTGAACAGCTAAGCAAAGTGCTGGATCTGTTCGCCCAGATGGAAGTGGTGGACACAGACGGGATCGAACCCATGGCCCATCCGTTGGAAATGGCCCAGCGCCTGCGAGAAGATGAGGTGAGCGAACACGATCAGCATGAGAAATTCCAGAAGCTGGCGCCCAAGGTTGAGGCCGGCCTGTATTTGGTGCCCCAAGTGATCGAATAAGGATGAGATGAATATGCATACACTGAGTCTGCGCCAACTGAGCGAAAAGCTGCGTAATCGGGACATTTCCAGTGTGGAGCTAACCCAGTATTTTTTGGATCGTATTGAGCAATTGGATCCTGAGCTCAACAGCTTTATTACCGTCACCCCGGAGGTGGCGCTGGAGATGGCCAAAATGGCGGATGCCGCCCTTGCTGAGGAGAGCGCAGGGCCTTTGACCGGTATCCCCGTGGCCCACAAGGATCTGTTCACCACCGAGGGTATTCGTACCAGTTGCGCCAGCCGCATGTTGGACAACTTTATCGCCCCCTATGATGCCCAGGTGGTGGAGAAGCTCAAGCAGGCGGGTATGCCCATCTTGGGTAAAACCAATATGGATGAATTTGCCATGGGCTCCTCCAATGAGACCAGTTATTACGGCCCGGCGCGCAACCCAT
>DQVN01000155.1 GCA_015661715.1 Sulfurivirga caldicuralii | reverse complement strand
ACGGATAAGATGAAAAACCTGGATCTGACGCCGGTCATCTCCGATGGCGGTGTACCAAAAGACAAGCCCCATCTGTGCCAGGTGTCCCGCAACAACCCTTGGGACAAGGGCATGCTGGCTGAACGGATGGTGCAAGAGATGCAAGAGGCCATTGAGAATAAGTCCGGCGGCATCTTCCATTATGAGATCAAAAACACCGACCGCTCCATTGCCGCCCGCGTGGCGGGCGAGATTGCCGAGCGCTGGGGCAACCATGGCATGGAGGATGCCCCTATTACCGTTAAGTTCAAAGGCGTGGCTGGACAATCCTTTGGCGTGTTCAACGTGGGCGGACTCAATCTGCACCTGGAAGGCGACGCCAACGACTATGTGGGCAAAGGCATGGCCGGCGGTGAGATCGTCATCACCCCAGCGCCAGGCGGTGAGTTTGACCCCCATACGACACCCATTATCGGCAATACCTGCCTGTACGGCGCCACCGGGGGTGCGCTATTCGCCGACGGCACCGCTGGCGAGCGCTTCTGCGTGCGTAACTCCGGCGCCATCGCGGTGGTGCAGGGCTGCGGTGACCACGGCTGTGAGTATATGACCGGCGGCACTGCGGTCATTCTGGGAGATGTGGGGGTCAACTTTGGCGCTGGCATGTCCGGCGGCATGGCCTTTGTGCTGGATGTGCACAACCACCTGCCAGACCGCCTCAACAGCGAAATGGTAGAAGCCATCCGCATCGATACTGAGGAGACCGAAGCCTACCGTACCTACCTGCGCCAACTGCTGCAGGCGTTTGTGGCCAAGACCAACAGCCGCTTTGGTACAGAGGTATGGGAGAACTTCAGCCGTTATATCGGCCGATTCTGGCTGGTGAAGCCGCGCGCCATTCCCACGGAAAAACTATTGGATATCTTTGTCAAGAAAGCTGCCTAAGAGGACGACCGAATGCCTAATGTAAGACAATTTCTGGAAGTGGATCGTCAGCTGCCCGAGAAAAAGCCGGCGGACGTGCGCCGCAAAGAGTTCGGCGAAATCTACGGCAGCTTCGATCTGCAGCACGCCATGGCCCAGGCCGACCGCTGTCTGCACTGCGGCAATCCCTACTGTGAGTGGGCCTGCCCGGTGCATAACTATATTCCTAACTGGCTGAAGCTGGTGGCCGAAGGCAATATCCTCGAAGCGGCGGAAATCTCCCACAAGACCAACTCCCTGCCGGAGATGTGCGGGCGCATCTGCCCCCAGGATCGTCTGTGTGAACAGGCCTGCACCCTGGAAGACACCCACTTCGGTGCGGTCACCATTGGCGCCGTGGAGCGCTTCATCACCGACACCGCCTTTGAGATGGGCTGGCGCCCGGATCTGAGCGATGTGCCCATGAGCGACAAAAAAGTGGCCATTGTGGGAGCTGGCCCGGCGGGTCTGGCCTGTGCGGATATCCTCATTCGCAATGGGGTCAAGCCGGTCGTCTTCGACCGCCATCCCGAGATCGGCGGGCTGCTCACCTTCGGTATCCCGCCGTTCAAACTGGAAAAGCATGTGGTGCGCAAGCGCCGCGAGGTTATGCAAGAAATGGGGGTTGAGTTCCGCCTCAACACCGAGATCGGCAAGGATATCCCTTTCCAGCAGCTTTTGGATGAATATGACGCCGTATTCCTGGGCATGGGTACCTACAAAGCCATGGAAGGCGGCTTCCCCGGTGAAAACCTGCCGGGTGTTTACAAGGCCCTGGACTACCTGATCGGCAATATCAAAAAACTGGAAGGCTGGCTGGAGGATGAAGCGGAATACATTGATCTGTCAGGCCAGCGTGTGGTCGTCCTCGGCGGAGGTGATACCACCATGGACTGTACCCGTACCGCCATTCGCCAAGGGGCCACGGAAGTTTACTGTGTCTATCGCCGCGATGAGCAGAATATGCCTGGCTCGCCGGCCGAGGTGCGCAACGCCAAAGAAGAGGGTGTGCAATTCAAATTCAACCGCACCCCGGTTGAAGTGGTAGGCGATGGCAAGGTGGAAGGCATCAAGGTGGTGCAGACCCGTCTGGGTGAGCCGGATGAAAACGGCCGTCGCCGTCCGGAGATTATTCCCGGCTCCGAGGAAGTCATCCCCTGCGATGCGGTGATTGTCGCCTTCGGCTTTAAGCCCAATCCGCCGAGCTGGCTGCAAACCTTTGGCATTGCCGTCAGCGAGTGGGGCGGCGTGATAGCGGCTGCTGAAGAGAGCGACTACCCCTTGCAGACCACCAACCCCAAGGTATTCAGCGGTGGAGATATGGTGCGCGGCTCCAGCCTGGTGGTGCATGCCGTCAACGAAGGGCGCAAAGCCGCCGAGGGCATTCTCAACTGGCTCAATGTATAAGCGACTGACTAAATCAAGCAAACTGCTCAAATCCTTGCGCCCCCTGTGGGCACAGGGTAACAATGGGCGCAGCTTACCTGACAGCGGGCAATGGCCGGCTGATGCAAACATGCAGGTGCTGATTCGACAGAACGACTGTGAAGCACAAGCGCAGTCAGCGTATCAGCCTATGTCGGCTTTCCTACAGGCAGCCCACTCGCGCCTCGTTCCCCTGATCAGACAAACGCCCGATGCATTGTGCACCTGAACAGCCTATGCATGAAACCCTTGCGATCCCCATCCCCGCCGGAGACGCAGATGTGGGCCTTTGGCTCCCGAATCTGCGCTCAGCCCCAATTGAGTTCCACGCTGGGTGGCTTTCAGCCATGACGACAATAGGCTGTTTCCGGCACAGCCGGCTTGGGCGGAAAGTGATCCACCCTTCCGCATTGATCTATTACTCGATCCGCACGAAAGATTGCATCCACAGCGTTCACAATGTTAGGCAACCTTAACCATAGGAAGAACCCATGACCGACTTGAAACAAGCCGCACTGGATTATCACCGCAACCCCCGTCCGGGCAAGATTGAAATTGCCCTGAGCAAACCCTGCGCCACCCAGCGGGATCTGAGCCTGGCCTACAGTCCCGGTGTGGCCCAGCCGGTACTGGAGATCGAAAAAGATCCCCTCGCCGCTTACGAATACACCAATAAGGGCAATCTGGTGGGGGTCATCTCCAATGGTAGCGCTATTCTCGGGCTGGGCGACCGCGGCGCGCTGGCCGCCAAGCCGGTGATGGAAGGGAAGGCGATGCTGTTCAAAAAATTCGCTGAAGTGGATGCGTTTGACATTGAAATCAATGCAGATACGGTGGAAGAGATGGTGGAGACCATCACCCGTATCGCCCCCACCTTCGGTGGCATCAACCTGGAGGACATCAAGGCGCCGGCGTGCTTTGAGGTGGAGCGCCAGTTACAGGAGGCGCTGGACATTCCCGTTTTCCACGACGACCAACACGGCACGGCCATTATCGCCGCCGCCGGCCTGCTCAACGCACTGGAGCTACAGGGTAAAACCCTTGAACAGGCGCGCATTGTCTGCGTCGGCGCCGGGGCGGCCGGCATCGCTTCCATGCGCCTGCTCAAGGCGTTGGGCGCCCAGCCCGACAATCTGATTCTGGTGGACTCCAAGGGCGTGGTCCATGCCGGCCGCGACAATCTGAACCCTTACAAACAAGAATTCGCCCTCAAAACCCCGTTGCGTACATTGGAAGAAGCGCTGGACGGCGCCGATGTATTTTTTGGCCTATCGAGTAAAGACCTGCTCAAGCCGGCGTGGTTGCAGAAGATGGCCGATAGGCCCGTGGTCTTCGCCATGGCCAATCCGGATCCGGAAATCCGCCCTGAGCTGGCCCATCAGGTGCGTGACGACCTGATCATGGCCACGGGCCGCTCCGACTACCCCAACCAGGTGAATAATGTACTGGGCTTTCCCTTTATTTTCCGCGGCGCTTTGGATGCCCGCGCCCGCGAAATCAACATGGCGATGAAGATCGCCTGCGTGGAAGCCCTGCGCCAACTGGCCAAAGAACCAGTGCCACAAGTGGTTCTGCAGGCCTATGGACTGACGCAGCTGGCCTTTGGCCCGGACTATATCATTCCCAAGCCCGTGGATCCCCGCCTGATCGAAGTGGTCCCCAAAGCGGTGTATGATGCGGCCGTGCGCACCGGTGTAGCACGCGCCCAAGCAGGGTAGAATAGGGCAAACTGTACAGGGAGACATTAGCATGCGAGAAATCATCTCCACCGACCAGGCCCCCCAGGCCATTGGCACCTACTCACAGGCGGTGCGCGTAGGCGATACGGTCTATCTGTCCGGCCAGATCGGCCTGGATCCCGCCACCATGGAACTGGTGGACGGCCCCATTGAACAGCGCATCCATCGCGTCTTTCAGAACCTGCGCGCCGTGTGTGAAGCCGCCGGCGGAAGCTTGGATGATATGGTTAAGCTCAATATTTACCTGACTGATCTGAGCCACTTTGCCACCGTCAATGAGATCATGGCCCAGTATTTCCGTCAGCCCTACCCGGCCCGGGCCGCCGTCGGCGTAGCCGAGCTGCCCAAAGGCACCGACATCGAGGCGGATGGGATTATGGTGCTCTCCAGCTACTGATGCTGGAAAAGCTGAAACTGACCACCCTGAAAGGGGTGGGCGACAAACTGGCCGAAAAGCTGGCCACCCTGGGGCTCAACTGTGTACAGGATCTCCTGTTCCACTTGCCCCTGCGCTATCAGGATAAAACCCGCCTGACCCCCCTACACGCTGTACGCCCCTATGAAGAGCAGCAGGTGGACGGTGTCATCACCGCCGTGCAGTTCCGGCAGGGGCGCCGGCCCAGCCTGCTGGTGACATTGGACAATGGCGCGCTAAATCTGCGTTTCTTTCACTTCAACCACCGCCAGGCGCAGCAATTCGTGCGCGGTAAAGCCCTGCGCGCCTTTGGCGAAGTCCGCCCCGGCCCCACCGGCTTAGAGATGGTGCATCCCCAATACCGCCTGTTCGAGCCGGATCATCCCCCACCGCTGGCAGATACCCTCACTCCCGTCTATCCCTCCACCGAGGGCATCGGACAAAGCACCTGGCTCAAACTCACCGACCAGGCCCTGCGCCTGCTCACCCAATACCCGCTGCCGGAACTGCTGCCCGAACACCTCAACGATCTGCCCGATCTGAACACGGCGCTGCGCACGGTGCACCGCCCCTTAGCGCAAGATGACCTCAACGCCCTGATGGAACAACGCCATCCCGCCCAGCAACGATTGGTGCTGGAAGAGCTGATAGCCCATCAGGTGGGGCTGGCGCGCCTGCGCGCCCAGAAACGCACCCTCAAAGCCCCCAGCCTGCCGCCCAGCCATCTGGTCAACCAACTGCTGGCCAGCCTGCCCTTTGCCCTGACCGGTGCCCAACAGCGGGTATTACACCAGATCCAGGCGGATCTGAAACGCAC
Source organism: Sulfurivirga caldicuralii (assembly GCA_015661715.1). GTDB lineage: Bacteria > Pseudomonadota > Gammaproteobacteria > Thiomicrospirales > Thiomicrospiraceae > Sulfurivirga > Sulfurivirga caldicuralii_A. The sequence continues at coordinate 3,325 of DQVN01000155.1, read as the reverse complement.
CCACCCCATGCAACGGCTGGTGCAAGGAGATGTGGGTTCAGGCAAGACGATCATCGCCGCCCTAGCGGCGCTGCAAGCGGCAGATGCCGGCTTTCAGGCTGCGGTAATGGCGCCGACCGACATTCTGGCGGAACAGCACCGAAACCACTTTATGGCCTGGCTCAAACCGCTGGCCGTGGAAGTGGCCTGGCTCAACGGACGGCTTAAAGCCGCCGAACGGCGCGCGCAACTGGCCCGGATTGAAGACGGCACCGCCCAGGTGATTATCGGCACCCATGCCCTGTTCCAGCAGGCGGTGACCTTTCACCGCCTGGGGCTGGTGATTATCGACGAACAGCACCGCTTCGGCGTCCACCAACGCCTGGCCCTGCAGCAGAAAGGCCAGGCCGCCGGCCTGCATCCCCACCAGTTGATCATGACCGCCACCCCCATTCCCCGCACCCTGGCCATGGCCGCCTACGGCGATCTGGATGTCTCCATCATCGATGAACTGCCCCCCGGGCGCAAACCGGTGCATACCGCGGTGATCAGCATGGCCAAGCGCGATGAAGTCATGGCCCACCTGGCCCAGCGCTGCCGGGCAGGGGTACAGGCCTATTGGGTCTGCCCGCTGATCGAAGAGAGCGAAGTGCTGGATGCTCAAGCGGCGCAGACCACCGCCGAACAGTTTCGCCGCCGCTTTCCTGATCTGCAGGTGGGCCTGGTGCACGGGCGCATGCAAGCCGAAGAAAAGGATGCCATTATGCAGGCCTTCCAGGCGGGTGAGCTGCAGCTGCTGGTGGCCACCACGGTGATCGAAGTGGGGGTCAATGTGCCCAATGCCAGTTTGATGGTGATTGAAAATGCCGAACGGCTCGGTCTGGCTCAGCTGCACCAGCTGCGGGGGCGCGTAGGCCGCGGCGAGAAGCAAAGCCACTGTGTGCTGCTGTATCAACCCCCTTTATCGGCAACCGCCAAACGCCGCCTGCAGGTAATGCGTGAAACCACCGACGGCTTCCGCATCGCCGAGGCGGACCTGCAAATCCGTGGCCCCGGCGAGGTACTGGGGACGCGCCAGACCGGCAGCCTGCAATTTCGTCTGGCCCAGCTCCCCCGGGACGAAGCCCTGCTGCCCCGGGCGCAGGACATTGCCCGTACAATAGTGCAGCAGCACCCCCAACGGGCCGAGGCGCTGATGCAGCGTTGGTTGGCACAACGACAGGACTATGCACTGGCATGAACTGGCAACCGGCCCCACCGCCCCCTGAGCTGAGCGAGTGGATTCAGGCTGAAGACAGCCTGACCCAGCGTTTGCGCCGCTACTTTGGCGAAGTGGCGGTTGAGATCCTGCGAGAGACGCCCGCCTGCGCCACCGATTATGAACGTTCGGCCACAGGCACCACCACAGGCTGGGTACGTGAGGTGATTCTGCGCGCCCAGACCAACGGCCAACCCCTGTTGTGGGCACGCACCTTTATCCCCGCACTGGATAAAGACAATCCCTGGGTGCCATTGACTAAAATTGGCGCCAAACCCCTCGGAGAAGTGCTTTTTACCCTCCAGGACGCACATAGAGGCCCGATTTACAGCGGGCAATTTCGCGGGCTGAAAAATTTTCGGGGGACCCCCTACTGGGGACGCTGGCGCAGCTGGCGCCGCCAAGGGTATATGATGATTTTGACAGAGGTGTTTCTATTCCATGGGCGATCAACTTGAGCAAATCCAGACAGACTATATCCCAGTTGAAGACCGCATTCTGCTAAAGCTACGTAGTGGCAATCAGCTCTATCGCCTCTGGCTGACCCGCCGCTATGTAGGGCTGTTGCTACCGGTGCTGCAGGGGGTGCATCCGCAAACGGGTGAACGCTTCAGTGATCCACCGGCTGTGGATCCTCAGCTGGATGAACAGTTTACCCCACAAAAAGAAGCGCCCCTGGAACAACAGGCAGAAACGGTCAGGCTGGAATATCCCCTAGGGGAAGAGCCGGTGTTGCTCACCGAAATCAGCTTTCAGGCTCCGTCGTCTCAGCACGCCCAGGGGCAACTGGTGCTCAAACCCCAACGGGGAGAGGGTATTGTGCTGCCCTTTTCGCCGACAATGAACCACCTGCTGTTGAAGCTGTTGCTACAAACTCTGAAAAACACCGACTGGTTACAGCCCCTGCAGACCGACTATTACACCGAGGCTGTGCTAAGCGGATCAACCGCATTGCAATGAAAATTTTTCCAAAGGCGCATCGGCCCACCACTGCTCAAAGTCCTGGGCGGACATGGGCTTAGCGAAGTAATAACCCTGGAAGGCGCGACAGCCCATTTCGATCAGCGCGCGCACCTCTTCCTTCTGTTCTGTGCCTTCTGCAATAGGATTCAAATTAAAATTGTGCGCCAGATCAAGAATCGTCTGCGTCAATACCCGATTGGTTTCATCTTCGAGCAAGCTGGCAACAAAGGTGCGGTCGATTTTCAACTCATCCAGCGCCATGCGTTTCAGATAGGCCAGTGAAGAATAGCCGGTGCCAAAATCATCCAGGGAGGTGCTAAAGCCCAACGCTCGAAGCGCTTCAATACGCTGCAAGGCGGATTCAGAGGATTTATAGACAATGCGTTCGGTCAACTCCAGGCGGATCTGTTCTGGGGCAAGGCCATATTGCTCACACAGGACGCATAGCCTGTCAGAAAAACCGTCCTGATAGAACTGCAAGGCGCTGATATTCAGGCTTAGCACAAAATCTGGCGGTATCACTTGCCGTTGTTGCCAATCGGACAGCTGCGCCAAGGCCCGCTCGATCATCCAGTCGCCCAATGTCAAGATCAGACCGCTTTCTTCTGCCAAGGGAATAAACTCCCCCGGGGAAACAAAACCAAACTGCCGACTCTGCCAGCGCAGCAGCACCTCTGCCCCCTGCAATGCCAAGCCACTTTCCGGCCGCCAGCACACCTGAGGTTGATAAGCCAGCCACAGCTCCTGGTTGTCAATGGCCTGGCGCAAGGCTGCACGTTTTTTCGCTCTTTCCTCTTCTTCTGCCTGCTGCTTCTGCTCAAAGAAGCGATATCGGTTGCGCCCACTGCGCTTGGCCAGATACATACTGGTATCCGCATAGCGGATCAGGGTTTCAATGTCTTCTTTTATGGTTTCATCAATAAGAACAATGCCCATACTGGCACTCAGGTTGAACAGCTCCCCACCCACCTCAAAAGGCTGTTTTAAGACGGTGAAAATTTTTTGCGCTATTATGCGTGCGCCGTTTTCCGCCTTCTTATAGTGCTGGGTCTTAATCAAGGAGAGCACAATAAATTCATCCCCACCAAACCGGCTCACCACATCGCTCTTGCGCAAAGTAACTTT
>DQVN01000145.1 GCA_015661715.1 Sulfurivirga caldicuralii | reverse complement strand
GTCAGGCATGATTTGACTGAAGTGGCTGAAGGTGGGAAAACGGTCTGTCTCCACCGGCGGCATGTGGGGGCTGACATGACTGGCGGCCAGCAGATGACCCATGAAAAATGCATTAGGTGGGTCTGTCCCTATTTTCCACTCTGGGAATAGTTGACTGTTGCATGGCGTCAGTTTTGGTTAGTCATCCGCTGTCAGCTCCGGTTCCAACTGCTCCAGCGTCAGGTTCATGGCGCGGGCCAGTTTCCTAAGTGTGTCCAGGCGGGGTTTATGTCGGCCCGACTCAATGCGAGCCAGGGCGCTTTGTGGCATGCCAGCACGTTCAGCCAGCGCCTGCTGGGTCAGGCCCAGGTATTTGCGCCACGCCTTGACCAGCGGCTCTCCATCCATTAGGTGGGCACCTACCACCTCATGAGGCACATTACCCTCTGCCACCGGCTTACGGGTGATTTCCAACTGTTGGAATTCTTCATACGGGATCACTACAAAGGCAGGCTTGCCATGATGCTCAATAACCTGAAAATCAATATGTGCGCTCATCGCGTTTTTTCACCTCCTCGATCTGGATGATCTCAAGTTTGTCATCTTTAATACTGAAAAACAGCCTGTAATCTCCGACACGCAGGCGATAAGGGTACGGGTGGTTAATCAAGGCCTTCACGCCCGGTACATTGGGAAAGTTTTTCAGCGTTTCCCCTTTCTGGTAAAGACGCCTGATGATCTGCTGGTCTTTCAGCTTCTTCATCTGCTTCAAGGACCTTGTCGTCCACTCGACCCGCATGCCAGCCTCTGTATTTGTTATGCTAATTATAATAAATATATCAAATGTACAAGACTGTTTTCAGCTCACTGTTTAATGCTTGAGTACATTCAGGCCATACGCCTTGATCTGACAGGATGCGCATAGGTTTATGGGGTGTTGTCAGGCATGATTTGACTGAAGTGGCTGAAGGTGGGAAAGCGGTCTGTCTCCACCGGCGGCATGTGGGGGCTGACATGACTGGCGGCCAGCAGATGCCGAATGCCGTAGGCCTGTGCACTTTCCAAGGCGCGAAGATTGTCGTCGATCAGCAGGGTGCGCTGGGGATTGTACTCATGCTCAGCACGGATGGCGGCCCAGATGCGGGCATCTTCTTTGGGCAGTCCATAGTCATGGGCGCTGATAATGGCATCGAAAAAACGCCCAATGGCGGTCACTTCCAGTTTCAGGTTGAGGCTGTCGCGATGGGCATTGGTGACCAGATAGAGGATCTTGCCCAACTGGCGCAGGCGACTGAGAAAGGCTTCCACCTGAGGATGGGGCCGGATCATGTGCTGCAGATCTCGCTTCAGGGCCGCGACGGGCAGATTTAATCGCGCCGACCAGTAATCGGTACAGTACCAGTTCAAGGTGCCCTGTTCAGCAGAGATGGCCTCCCGGACTTGCTGTTGCGCCACCGCCAAGGGAAGATTATGGGCTTTGGCGTATTGGGCCGGCAGGTATTCCCACCAGAAGTGCCAGTCGAAATAGAGATCCAGCAGGGTGCCGTCCATGTCCAGTAAAACCGTGTCAATTTGATTCCAGGGTAGTATTGGCGCTGCGTGCATCTTAGAATGACTCCCATGAAGATGTTGCCGGAAATTCTATCCCAGCAGGTGGTGGCCCGTTCGCGTATCTTTACGGTGGAGGCGTTGGGTCTGCGTTTTGCCAATGGCGTTGCGGTAGAGTTTGAGCGCCTGCTGAGCGGTATTGATGGCGCGGTGCTGGTGGTGCCGGTGACAGCGGATGATCAGCTGGTGCTGATCCGGGAGTATAGCGCTGGCGTAGGACGCTATGAACTCGGCTTTCCCAAGGGGAAGATTGATCCGGGTGAGGACTGGCAGGCGGCGAGCATTCGCGAATGCATTGAAGAGGCGGGCTATCGCCCTGGGCGGTTGAAGCTGTTGGATCAGGTGAGCCTGTCGGCCGGATATATGAGCCACATCACCCATCTGGTGCTGGCGGAGTCGTTGGTGCCTGCCCAGGCAGACGGGGATGAGCCGGAACCGCTGGAGGTGGTTCACTGGCCATTGGCGCAGTGGCGTGCTTTATTGGCCCAGCCGGATTTTAGCGAGGGGCGGGCCTATGCCGCCCTCATGCGAACACTGATGGAGAAACAATGGATTTGAGTACAACCCGATTGCGTCTGTGGCTGCCGCAGTTGTGCCGCTTAGCCCGTGAGGCGGGCGCACGCATTGTGGAGATCTACCACAGCAGCCACTTTGATGTGGCCAAAAAGGGGGATGGCACGCCTGTCACCACTGCGGATACGGCGGCGGATGAGATCATTATTGCCGGGTTACAGCGCATGGCGCCGGATGTGCCCATTGTCACGGAGGAGACGCTGGCGGATATTCCGTTTGACCAGCGCCGCCATTGGCAGGCCTATTGGCTGGTGGATCCGCTGGATGGTACGCGGGAATTTATTGAGCGAACCGGTGAGTTCAGCGTCAATATCGGTCTGGTGGTGGCCGGCCAGCCCGTGCTGGGGGTGGTGTATGGGCCGGTGCTGGATGTGCTCTATTTCGGTGGGCCGCAACTGGGTGCGTGGAAAATAACGGGTGACGCTTCGGCACAGGCCATACGGGTGGGACAGCAGCCGGACTGTCGGCGAGTGGCGGTCAGCCGCCGCCATGGCAAAAAGGTGGATGCCTTTATTGATGCCCTTGGCGCACCGGTGACTCAGATTCATATGGGTTCGGCGTTGAAAACCTGCCTGGTGGCGGAAGGGGCGGCGGATTTCTACCCGCGCTTGGGGCCCACCTCCTTTTGGGATACGGCGGCTGGCCATGCGGTGCTGCTGGCTGCCGGCGGTAATGTGATCACCCTTTCCGGTGAACCGCTGGCCTACCATCAGTGTGAACAGATGCTCAATCCGTGGTTTATTGCCGCAGGGGGTCCGATTCCCGCGTCTGCGCTGGCGCTGCTGCAACAGATGGATCATTGAAGTGTACCATCCAGCGTAATGAGAGAACGGGGTCTAGACGGTAGCCGCTGCGCTGTTCTATGCGTACCTCAGGGATAATTGTCAACAGAGACCAGCGGTGGCCTACTGTTCGACTCCAGAGCAACCGCAGACGAGATCGATAAAGGCCACCGGGTTGGTTGCGCCAGTCATTGAGTAGCTGCAGGGTCAAGGTACGCTGGTTCGACTGTTGGATAAACAGGGTCGTCCCCAAGTTCAGCGCTAGCAGATGATTTTCTGGACGGGTGCCCAGTTGTCCGCTCAAGCGCCACAGATGCTGGTGGTCGAGGGCGCGGTCAAATGCGGCACTGGCCTGCAACAGCCAGCCATTGAGACTTTCCCAGCGAATTTCCCGCTTATCCGTGCGCTGCCAAGTGGAAGAGGAGGGATAGTGATCCTGTTGATACCAGCGCACATAGAGGCCCGGGTTGAGGCCGCGGCTGACCAGACCGGCATCCAGGCTTTGCCACAGGCGCTGGCTAGCTTGTTGTACCTGGCGCATGCCTAAGAAGGTCGCCTGTTCATTCTCCGGGGTGGACAGGTTGCGTCCATAGTGCTGTCCTAATGGGCTGTCTGTGGCGTCGGAGAGTTCGCGGGTGATAATCAGTGCTAAACGTTTTTGTGTCTGGGGCAACACCAGTTGCAAATCCACCTGCGGCTGTAATTGGGGGCCGTATAGTGCGCTGTGGCGGGCCAGCAGGCCCAGGGACAGACGCGTGGGGTTGGGGTTGGGATTGGGTTGTCCGCTCAGGCGGGCATCCAGCCAGGCGCCCAGGTGGCGGGTCCAACTGGATAGCGTAGTGTGCCAGGGTGGTGGTTCGGCCGCCTGAACGCTCAGGCTGAACAGCAGCAGACTACTCCAGCGCCAACGGGAAACCATAGCCTCCACCCCCAGGTGTTTCCAGGTGCAGAATATCGCCTGCCTGGATATGGATACAGGCACAGGCGGGCAGGGCGAGCTGTTTCCCGTCTGCCCGTTCCAGCCATTGACAGCCCGGTCGGCCGCTGTGCCCTCCGGCCAGACCATAGGGTGGTTGCTGGCGGTGGCTGGTCAGCAGCGACAGGGTCATGGGGGCAAGAAAGCGCAGCCGTCGCACAACCCCGTCACCGCCGCGCCAGCGCCCTAAGCCGCCTGAGCCGCTGCGCAGCTCGAAACGCGCCAGGCGGACCGGGTAGCGTCGTTCCAGAATCTCCGGATCGGTGAGGCGTGAGTTGGTCATATGGGTATGGACGCCGCTGGCGCCGACAAAGCCCGGGCCAGCGCCCGCCCCGCCGCAGAGGGTTTCGTAATACTGATGTTGGCCGTCACCAAAAGTGAGGTTGTTCATGGTGCCCTGGCTGGCGGCCATAACTTGCAAGGCGCCATAGAGGGTGTCCACCACCAATTGGCTGGTCTCCACATTCCCGGCTACGACGGCAGCGGGCCAGCTGGGATTGAGCAGGCTGTGGGGCGGAATGATCAGTTGGACTGGGCGCAGGAAGCCATCGTTCAGGGCTATAGGGTGGGGCACCAGCGTGCGCAACACATATAGCACCGCCGCCCGGGTAATGGCGCGGGGGGCATTGAAGTTGTTGGGTTGCTGAGGGCTGGTGCCGGTGAAATCGATGATCAGGCGATCCCGTGCCACCTCAATGCGCACCTGGATGTGATGGCCATGGTCGCTGGTATAGGAGAAGTGCCCGTCCTGCAGCCGCGGCAGCAGATCGAGAACCGCCTGCTGGGCGAAATCCAGCACAAAGTCCATATAGCGGGTGACGGTCTCGGCGCCGAACTGGCGACACAGATCCACCAACGCCTGCGCCCCCTGATGATTGGCGGCCAGTTGCGCCTGCAAATCGGCCAGGTTTTGTCTCAGGTTGCGTACCGGCCAGCGGCTTTGGGTCAAGACCTGCTCGATGGCTGTCTGCTGCAGTTGGCCCTGGCTGACCAGTTTCATGCAGCGGATCAGCACCCCTTCTTCTTCAATATGTCGGGAGTCTGCCGGCATGGAGCCGGGGGTGGTGCCGCCGATATCGGCATGATGGGCGCGGCTGGCGACAAAAAAGCGCAATTGGCCGTCAACGAAAACGGGGCTGACCACAGTGATATCCGGTAGATGGGTGCCACCGGCGTAAGGGTCGTTGAGCACAAAGGCATCGCCTGCTTGCAGGTCGTTCCCTTGCGCGCGCATCACCGCTTTGACCGACTCGCCCATGCTGCCCAGATGAACGGGCACATGGGGCGCATTGGCGATCAGCTCGCCTTGGGCGTTGAACAGGGCGCAGGAGAAATCCAGCCGTTCCTTGATATTGACGGAGTGGGCGGTTTTTTCCAGGGTCAGCCCCATTTGCCGGGCGATATGCTGGAAGCGGTTGTTGAACAGCTCCAGCCAGATGGGGTCGGCTGTGTGGGTCGGAACCTGCTGTCGCTGCAGGTGTTGGTGGTGCACAAAAACCAGATTGCCGTCGGGCTGCAGGGTGCCCCGCCAGCTGGGGGCCAGGTAGAGGGTGCCGGTGGGTTCCAGAATCAGCGCCGGGCCGCTGAGGGATTGCCCGGCGGCCAGCTGCTCGCGCTGATAGACGGGCACCTTCTGCCAGCGGCCCTGGCAGTAGAGATCCACCTGTTCGCACGCTTCGGCCGGTAGGTCGGCTTGTGGAGTCATGGGCTGCACACGGCTGCCGCCGCCGCTGGCTTCGATGGTCAGGCTGTGGAGCATGACCGGGGTATCAGGCAGGGTGAAGCCAAACTGGCGCTGGTGGGCGGCCTCAAAGCGTGCTTGCAGATGTTCCGGCGTATCCTCAAAGACGGCCTCCACATCAATGAGGGTGTCTGAGCCTTGATAATGGGCGTGCAGGGTCAGGCGCATGTGTTCGGGGGTGGCGCCTTGTTCCGTGAGCCGTTGGGCAACGGCTTGCTGCCATGAGCGGATCTGCTCTTGTAGAGCAGGCCAGTCTTGCAGCGGACGCGCTAAGGGCCAGGTGCGCAGCCGGCTGTGTTCCGCCAGCCCGATGCCATAGGCGGAGAGTACGCCGGAGAAAGGATGCAGCAGTATGCGGCGTATTCCCAGTTTTTCCGCCACGGCACAGGCGTGCTGCCCGCCGGCGCCGCCAAAGCTGACCAGGGTGTAGTCGTGCAGTTGGTAACCTTTGCGGGTGCTGATATCGGCAATGGCATTGGCCATGTTCTCCACGGCAATGGCCAGGGCGCCTTCTGCTGTCTCTTCGGGGGTCAGCCCTGTTTGTTCGGCGAGGCGGGCAAAGGCGCTTTGGCTCGCCGCCACATCCAGCGGTTGGTCGCCGTGGGGGCCGAAGACCTGAGGGAAGTGCTGTGGTTGGATACGCCCTAACAGCACATTACAGTCGGTAATGGTCAGCGGCCCACCGCGACGGTAGCAGGCAGGGCCGGGGTCGGCACCGGCGGATTCCGGCCCCACACGCAGGCGTCCCTGATCAAACTGAATAATGGAGCCGCCGCCGGCGGCGACTGTGTGAATGGCCAGCATGGGCACCTGGACGCAATGGCCGGCAATCTCGGTTTCCACCACCCGCTCATACTGTCCGGCGTAGTGGGAGACATCGGTGGAGGTGCCTCCCATATCGAAGCCGATCACCTTGTGGAAACCGGCGGCGGTGGCCACTTTGACCGCGCCTACAATCCCACCGGCCGGGCCGGAGAGCACCGCATCGCGCCCTCGAAAGTGGGCAGCATCTGCCAGGCCGCCATGGGACTGCATAAATTGCAGCTTGACACCGGGCAGGGCACGGGCGATGCGTTGCACATAGCGCTGCAGCACCGGGTTGAGATAGGCATCCAGCACGGCGGTGTTGGCCCGGGGGATGAATTTGCTCAATCCGCCGGCATCACTGCTGAGACTGATTTGCTTAAAACCTAATTCGCTGGCCCACTGAGCCACCTGTTGCTCATGGGTTGGATTAAGGTCTGCATGCAGCAGGGCGATGGCCAGGGCGGCAAAGCCCTGTTGCCGTAATTGCTGCAGTGCCTGGCGGACTTCCGTTTCATCCAGGGGTTCGATTTCCCGCCCTTGGGCGTCCAGGCGTCCGGCGATGGTGGCTACCTGAGCATACAGGGGACGGGGGCGGCGAATATGGAGGGCAAAGATATCGGGACGGCGCTGGTCGCCGATATAGAGCACATCCTTGAAGCCGTGATGGGTGATAAGGGCCACCGGCTCACCCTTATGCTCCAGCAAGGCGTTGGTGGCCACGGTGGTGCCCATTTTGACCGCGGCGATCTGTTCAACCGGAATGGGCGCATGGGGGGCAACGCCTAAAAAGTGGCGGATACCGGCCAGGGCTGCATCATCGTAGTGTTCCGGGTTTTCCGACAGCAGCTTGTGGGTGTGCAAAGTGCCGTCCGGGGAGCGGGCGATAAGGTCGGTGAAAGTGCCACCGCGGTCGATCCAGAACTGCCACATTAACCATCTCCTTTATGGGCGTCCAGCCAGCGATGATGGGCGGGGTCATGGCGCAGGCTGGCGGGTTCCTGGTGAATCATCACATCGGCATGGGGAAAGGCCTGTTGCAACTGAGCGGTCACCTCCTCGGCAATGGCATGGGCCTCTTTCAACGACAGGTTGTCGTCCAGCTCCAGATCCAATTGGATATGCACTGTGGGGCCGCTGCGAAAGGTGCGCAGGTCATTGAAGCCCCAGACTTTGGGGTGGGCCAGGATAATGTGCCGGATGTGTTCGATCATCTCGTCGGGAAGCTGGCGATCCAGCAGTTGATCCAGCGCCTCGCGCCCCACCTTGATCGCTTGCCAGCCGATCCAGATGCCAATGGCCAGACCAAACCAGACATCCGCCTGGGTAAAGCCTCGGCTAGCCACATAGAGGGCGATGAGGGTGAGCAGGTTGGCAGCAATATCACCGGCATAGTGCAGGGCGTCTGCCTTGATGGCGGTGGAGTCGGTGCGGCGGATGACATGGCGTTGATAGCCAATGAGCAGCAGCGTGAGCAGCAGCGAGGCCCACATGGTGGTAATGGCCAGGGCTTCATGCTCCAGTGGCTGTGGATTGAACAGGCGCTCCAGGGCATAGAGGAGGAAGAACAGGGCGGAGCCGGCAATAAACACGCTCTGGGCCAAAGCGGCCAGGGGTTCGGCCTTACCATGGCCGAAACGGTGCTCTTCATCGGCGGGCTGCAGTGCGTAGCGCACGGCCACCAGGATAATCAGCGAGGCAATGGCGTCCATGCCCGAATCCAGCAGGGAAGCCAGCAGGCTGACTGACCCGCTCTTGTACCAGGCCCAGGCCTTGATGGCGAGCAAAACCAGGGCCGTGATGAAAGCGGCCAGCGTGACCCGCTTTAGCAGACGAACCTGTTGGGTTGTGGTGAGGGTGTCCATAAGCGTATTCTATCAGGCATGAAGCAAATCCTTGTTTTCCTACGCGCCATCTGGGGACGTTTTCAGGCGGCTGGCGGCACCGACAGCGCCGCCACACTGGCCTATGCCACCCTGTTGAGTCTGGTGCCCCTGTTCGCACTGGCCATCAGTGTTTTGAGCGTCTCGCCTCTGTTGGCGCAATGGCAGGCGCAGGTGATGCACTTTCTGCTCACCATGGTCTCCCCGGATGCCATTGAACGGGTGGAACCCATTTTGCTGACTGTTGCTCAACAGGCTGCGCAATTGAAGGGGCCTAGTCTGGTGGGGCTGCTGATCACCGTGCTGTTCTTGCTGGAGCGTATTTACCACAAGATCGCTGCAATCTGGCAGGCGCAGCCAGGCACACGGTTGTGGGTGCGGGTTGTGCATTATCTGGGCATCAGCCTGTTGGGGCCAGTATTGATCGGCTTAAGCTTCTGGCTCAGTGGTTTGTTGGCGGCGTGGCCCTTGTTGGCGCAATGGGGCTTGTGGTTGCCAGAGAAAGTTCAGTTGCTGAAGCTGCTGCCAATAGTGATGATCTTTTGCGGTTTCTATCTGCTGTATCGCTATGTCCCCCCGGTGCCGGTACGTAAACGGGCGGCGTTGGTGGGCGCCTTGCTGGCGAGTATCGGGCTTCAGGGGCTGAAGGCGGGTTTTGCCCTGTATCTCCAGTGGTTTCCAAGTTATCAGCTGATTTATGGCGCCTTGGCGGCTATCCCCCTGTTTCTGGTGTGGTTGTATCTGCTGTGGGCCATGGTGTTGCTGGTGGCGGCTGTGGTGTGGCAGTTGGATAAATTGTTGAAATCAGGGGATGAACATGCACAATAGAAATTTAAAGGTGAGGGAGGCGAAAAATGATTAACGGCATCAATCCAGCATTGCAAAGCGCGATGCAGTCAGTGGGCCGTGCAGAAGAGCAACGGGAACTGCGTCCTGAAATCGGCCAAAGTGGGAAAACCGCAACCAATACCCCGGCGGTGGAAGTCTCTTTGCAGCAAACCACACAAAACCCAGCCCAGCAGGCAGTGCAGGATTACCGCGCGTTGGGGCAGAAAGCCGTGTTGGCAGCCGGACAGGCCACAGAAAGCGATGGTCAGAACAATTTGCTCCAAGCGCAGCAACAGATGCGCAATCAGGCTTATTTGGCTACCGCCGTGCTGAAAAATGGCGGGTTGTAAGGGGGTCCCCCTAAACTTTTAATCGCCGATTTTTTCGCCGTGTAAAACCAGTGCTAAGCCGATAAAAGCCGTCAAATGACGGCTTTTTTACCTTTTGCGGCTAAAATACGCCTTTTTTACCTTCCAATAATCCAGGACAGCCATGAAAAACCAGATTGCCCAACTTCTGAATCAGTGCGTCGAGCAGCTCAAGTGTGAGGGTTACCTGCCCCCTGAGGAGGCGCCCCAGGTGCGGGTGGATCACACCCGTGACAAAGCCCATGGGGATTTTGCCACCAACCTGGCGATGATGCTGGCTAAGCCGGCAGGGAAGCGCCCGCGGGAGATGGCTGAGCTGATTGTCGCCCTGTTGCCCGAGGCGGACTGGCTGGTGAAAGTGGAGATCGCTGGGCCGGGATTTATCAACTTTTTTGTCGCCGATGACAATAAGTTTTCTGCTGTGCCGGCGGTGCTGGCAGCAGGGGAGGCCTGGGGACGCAGTGATGTGGGCGGTGGCCGTTCGGTGCTGATCGAGTTTGTCTCGGCCAACCCCACCGGGCCCTTGCATGTGGGTCATGGTCGGGGCGCGGCTTACGGCGCGGCCCTGAGCGATATCATGGAAGCGGCGGGTTTCCAGGTGTTCCGTGAGTATTATGTGAATGATGCAGGGCGGCAGATGGATATTTTGGCCACCTCTGTATGGTTGCGCTACCTGGCGCTGTTGGGGGAGCCGATCCCTTTTCCAAGCAATGGCTATCAAGGGGACTATATTCTTGACATTGCCGCTGAGTTGAAAGAACGCATGGGTGAGGCCTTGCATCGGCCTGTGGCGGAAGTCTATGCCGGTGTGCCGGCGGATGCGCCAACAGGGGATAAGGAGGCCCATATTGATGGGCTGATCGCCAATGCTAAGGCGCTGCTGAGTGAGCAGTATGATCTGGTGCACCGGATTGCGCTGGAGGCCATTTTGTCGGATATCAAAGAGGATCTGGCGGCGTTTCGCGTCCATTTTGACAACTGGTTCTCTGAGCAGAGCCTGTTTGATTCCGGTTTGGTGGATGCGGCGATTGAAAAGCTGCAACAAGCCGGTTTTATTTATGAAAAAGCGGGGGCGCTGTGGTTCCGTTCCACCGACTTTGGCGATGAGAAAGACCGGGTGGTGGTGCGTGACAATGGGGTCAAGACCTATTTTGCTTCGGATATCGCCTATCATTTGCACAAGTTTGAGCGGGGTTTTGAGCAGTTGATCGATATCTGGGGGGCGGATCACCACGGCTATATCCCGCGGGTTAAAGCCGCCATCAAGGCTTTGGGGCTCAATGACGAGGCGCTGGAGGTGTTGCTGGTGCAGTTCGCCACCCTGTGGCGCGGTGGGGAAAAGCTGCCCATGTCCACCCGTTCCGGTCAGTTTGTGACCTTGCGTGAACTGCGCGAGGAGGTGGGGACGGATGCGGCGCGGTTTTTCTATGTGATGCGCAAGTCTGAGCAGCATATGGACTTTGATTTGGATCTGGCCAAATCTAAGAGTAATGACAATCCGGTTTACTATATTCAGTATGCCCATGCCCGTATCGCGTCGGTGCTGCGCCAGGCAGAAGAGAAGGGGATGGCTTGGGCACGCAAGGCGGGTGAGGCGGCATTGGCGCGTCTGGAGCTGGAGAGTGAAAAAGCCATCGCCGCTGAGCTGGCGCGTTTTCCAGAGCTGGTTGCCCGTGCGGCGCTGAACCGGGCGCCCCACTTGTTGGCCTACTATCTGCGGGATTTGGCGGGCCTGTTGCACAGTTATTACAATAGCACGCCCTTTTTGGTGGACGATGCCGCTTTGCGCAACGCCCGTCTGACGCTGGTGGCGGCGGTCAAGCAGGTGATCTATAACGGCCTGCGCCTATTGGGCGTGTCGGCACCGGAACATATGTGAGCGGATATGAGTCTTTATCACCCACGGCCCAATACCCATTATGTCCGCCGCTCCCAACAGCAGCGTCAGCAGAAGCAGTCTCAGCAGATCTCGGGTGGGCGTTGGTTGCTGGCAGGGATTGGTAGTGCGGCTTTGTTGCTGGGGGGCTATTTTGCCGCCATGCACTTTTTGCAAGGGCGGGCATCGGTGGTGCAGGATGTGCCCACTGTCTTTGAAAAGCGCAAACAAGCGGCCCAAAGCCCATCGGCTGAATCGGTCGACAATCCGGAGACGGGGCAGTCCGCTTCAGTATCCGAGCCTGAGCCGGCCGCCGCAACCCCTTCCTTTCAATTCTATCGAGCACTGCCCCATGCGCGGGTCGAGGTGGATGCACAACCTTTGCCGGTGAAGTTAGAACGGCCGGTGCAGATTGTGGCCGGCACCTTTACCGATCCCAGTCGGGCACAGAAGGAGCAAGCGCGGCTGAGACGATTCGGTTATCAACTTCAGGTGGTGGCGGTGCCACGTCAGGGGCGCACCCTGTATCAGTTACGCACGGCCGTGATTCATGACCGGTTGGAG
>DQVN01000162.1 GCA_015661715.1 Sulfurivirga caldicuralii | reverse complement strand
CGTACCAGAAAGACGCAATCATGACAAAGAGTCGGTTATTGCTGGTCGTAGACTGTTTTATGAAATTGGTTGTGCCGCTTGCCATTACCCAAGTTTTAAAACAGGTTATGATGAAGATTATCCGCATTTATCAAATCAGGTTATTTGGCCCTATACGGATTTATTGTTACATGATATGGGTAAAGGGTTAGCTGATGGCAGACCTGATTATTTAGCTAGCGGCTCAGAATGGAGAACACCACCGTTATGGGGTATAGGTTTGAGCAAGCAAGTAAATGGTGCACAAAATTTCTTACATGACGGTCGTGCCAGGACTGTCGAGGAAGCTATTTTATGGCATGGTGGAGAAGCTGAACAAGTCAAGCAGAGATTTATCAGATTGGATAAAAAGGAAAGGGAAAAATTAATTGAGTTTGTCAATTCACTATAATGCTGTCAATAACAAAATAATATAAAAACAGGCGCATAATTTTGCGCGGGCATATTGCCAAAAGGAACCCAAGGGAGTATGAGTATGTTTTCAAGAAGACAGTTTATTGGATCATTGCTGGCTATGGGGATGCCAATTGAGGTGATTGCCAATATGGCGTTGCCCGATACCCGTTCTGCTGAGCGGGAGATACTGGTATCAGCAATGGGGGATAAAAAAACGGGTTATGGATTTGGTTTTATGTCAGTGGCTCAGCAGGCATTGGCCAAGCTGACCACTGACTTCAGAGGCCATGGCGTTTCCCAGCATCCATTAAACCCAAGCCAGGTTATCATGTATGGTCGCCGTCCTGGTAATATGGCAATCGTAGCGGATGTCCTGCAAAATAAAATCGTCAATCGCTTTCGTGTGGCCAAAAACCGATTTTTTTATGGGCATGGTTGCTTTAGCCATGATGGCAAAACACTTTTTACAACCGAGGGGGACTCCATAACTGGTGAAGGAAAAATAGGCATACGGGATTCTGTTACCTATCAACAATTAGGCGAGTTCGATGCGGGAGGGATTGGCCCCCATGATTTAACGATTATGCCTGATGGAAAAACTCTGGTTGTGGCAATTGGAGGCATTCTAACACGACCTGAGACGGGAAGAAAAAAACTAAACTTACATGAGATGGTTTCAACTTTAACTTATATTGATACCTTTACAGGTAAGAAAATTGATGAGTTTCGTGTACCAGAGTCTAAATCGAGTATCCGACACCTGGATATTGCAAGTGATGGTACAGTTGCGATTGCAATGCAAATTCAACGCTCCGCAATGACCCATGATAATCCTATTCCACTAGGCGCTATTCATAAGCCAAATGAAGATATAAAATTATTGACCGAACCTGTGCCCTTAATAAGGGCAATGAATGACTATTTAGGCAGTGTGGTAATAAATGAGCAGACTCGCATAGCTGGATTTACTAGCCCAAGAGGTAACATAGTTGGATTTTGGAATATCGATACACTTGAATTTGTAGGCTACCATCAAATGCATGATGTCTGTGGTATTGCGGTCAATAGTAAACATCATTTCATGATTAGTAATTCACTTGGTGAGGTAAGAGAGCTGGATGGAACAACGCTCAAGGAATATAAACAGCGTCGCGTTGTGCATAAACATTCTCCATGGGACAATCATATGTTAGCCATCACTGTATAACTTGGCTTGTGTATAAAAGGATATAAAATGATGAAAAAAATATTGCTATTTTCCCTTAGTTTATTTTTTCTGCCAGTTTATGGTGAGCACTCGACTGTTGTGCCTGAAAAGGGACAGGCATATTTGCCCGATATTAATAAAGTACAGGCTTCTTTAGTGTATGATCATATTTTGCCAAATATTCGATCCTTCTTGATCGCTGCAAAGGATCTTAAGGCAACGGCAAATGAATTTTGCCATACCAAGACTGAAAAAAAATTGGCTGAGCTGCAGGAGAAGTTCAAAACCTTATCTGTCCGTTGGCATCGTATTGAGATGTTAAATTTTGGTCCGCTAAATGATGATATCTTTTTACCAAAAAGGGACGCTATTAACTATCCTATCAATAATACCAGCCTATCCTATCCGAGAAGCTTTGTTGCAAAGCACTTAAATGCAACATCAGGCATAGATTTTTCCTCTCTGTCACCTAGAGAAAAAGGGTTGCTGATGTTGGAAGTTCTTTTATTTGAAACGGCTGTTTCTAATGATAAACAATTGGAGAAAATAGTTGAGGATTATAAGAAGAATTTGGGTAAATGTTATCTGCTGAAAGGTTTTAGTGAGCTGATTGAATCTGATGCGCAATATATTGATGATGGTTGGAATATCAAGTATCGTCAAAGCACAAAACCCTTTAAGGATATTTATTTATCAGGAACCTTGCCTGATGGATCAGACTCTTTAGTTACCTTAATATCGGAGATCCAAAAATATTTAGAATATATTAAGAAAAGAAATGTTATTTCCATGACAGCCCCTCTTTCAGGCATTAGCTATGATAATGCCTTTTCAGTAATTAATTCGATTGAGAGCTTATTAGAGGGGGTGCCAGGAAAAACTAGTTTTTTCTCCATAATAGAAGCTGCTGGAAAAAAGAGTGTGGTTGATCTTGTAAGAGAAAATATTTCTGATGCTAAACAGGCTCTTTCAGTCAAGGATAACTCGGCCTATAATGCTGCTGTTGGTCGATTAGCCGCTAATTTTAAAAGAGACCTGGCTGAGTCTCTAGGTATTAACTTGGGCTTGAATTTTGCCGATGGGGATTAAATCAACCTCAAAAATGTTGCTAACTACAATTGTATAGGTCCTTGTGCCTTTCAGGTTCGTCGCAAAATCAAGCGTATGATCCGTTCAAGTGGTTGTTAGTAAGCGTATTGCATAAAAGCAGGAGGAGAGGGGCGGCGTATAGTGTATTCTTTGACAAAATTGCCAGAGAACGGTTGAATGAATTTGCCGAGAAAGTCATTATTCCCACCCTCCGTCCCCGCCTTTGGTGCAATATGTGGATTAGTGCTGTTTTTCCCGCGCTATTGCTCGGTGGCCGATGTCGGTGCGGTGGTATTCATCCGCCCAATGGATTTTGGCCACCGCTTCGTAAGCTCGTTGTTGCGCTGCTGAGACGCTATCGCCCAGCGCGGTGACGCACAGCACCCGTCCCCCACTGGTGAGTACTTGGCCGTCTGCTGACAATTGTGTGCCTGCGTGGAAGACCTTGACATCGGGCAAGGCGGCGGCTGCATCCAGTCCGGTGATGACATCACCTTTACGGTAGCTGTGCGGATAGCCGCCAGCGGCCATGACTACACCCAGGGCCGCGCGGGGATCCCACTCGGTTGTACATTGATCCAGCCGACCGGCCAGCGCCGCTTCCACCAGCTCGATCAGATCGGAACGCATGCGTAGCATAATGGGTTGAGTTTCCGGATCGCCAAAGCGACAGTTGAATTCCAACACCTTGGGCGTGCCATCGGCTGCAATCATCAATCCAGCATAGAGAAAGCCGGTGTAGGGAGAGCCTTCCTGCTGCATGCCGCGCAGCGTGGGCCAGATCACCTCGCGCATTATGCGTTCATGAATTTGAGGGGTGACCACGGGGGCAGGCGAGTAGGCGCCCATGCCGCCTGTGTTGGGGCCGGTGTCGCCATTGTCCCGGGCTTTGTGATCCTGACTGGTGGCCATGGCGATGACATGCTCGCCATCGGCCATGACAATAAAGCTGGCTTCCTCGCCGGTGAGGAATTCCTCGATCACCACCCGAGAACCGGCTTTGCCGAATTTGTTGCCGGCGAGCATGTCACGCACCGCCGCTTCCGCTTCCGCTTCCGTCTGCGCCAGAATGACGCCTTTACCCGCGGCCAGGCCGTCGGCTTTGACCACAATGGGCGCGCCTTGTTTGCGGATATAGGCGATGGCCGGATCAATTTCGGTAAAGGTGGCATAGGCGGCGGTGGGAATGTTGTATTTGGCGAGAAAATCCTTGGTAAAGGCTTTCGAGCCTTCCAATTGGGCGGCTTGCTTGGTGGGGCCAAAGCATTTGAGGCCCGCATCGGCAAAAGCGTCCACCACACCCAGCACCAGCGGGGCTTCGGGACCGACGATGGTCAGGTCAATGGCATTGTCCCGGGCGAAGGAGACCAGCGCCGGGATGTCCGTGGCGTCAATGGCCACATTTTCCATGTCAGGCTCCAGCGCAGTGCCCGCATTGCCAGGGGCTACATAGACTTTGTCCACTTTGGGCGATTGGGCAGCTTTCCAGGCCAGGGCATGTTCACGGCCACCGCCGCCGATAATCAAAACCTTCATTGTGTCCTCCTTGATGGTGTCTGAGCTACAGGGTTAATGTCGGAAATGGCGCATGCCGGTCAGCACCATGGCCATGCCGTGCTCATCGGCGGCGGCGATGACCTCTTCATCGCGAATGGAGCCGCCAGGGTGGATCACCGCGCTGATACCCGCTTCGGCGGCGGCATCAATACCGTCGCGGAAGGGGAAGAAGGCATCGGAGGCCATGACTGCACCACGCACCGTCAGCCCCTCGTCGGCGGCTTTGATAGCGGCGATCTTGGCGGAATAGACACGGCTCATCTGGCCGGCGCCGATACCAATGGTCATGCCCTCTTTGGCATAGACAATGGCGTTGGATTTAACGAATTTGGCCACTTTCCAAGCGAACAGTAGATCCTGCAGTTCCTGCTCGCTGGGTGTGCGTTTGGAGACCACTTGTAGATCCTTGATGCCCACCATGTCCAGGTCGCGATCCTGTACCAGCAGCCCACCGGTGACGCGCTTGAAGTCCCAGGCGGGCACGGGCTGCCCCAGCTCGCCACAGGCCAGCACGCGCACATTGGGTTTGCGGGCAGTCACCGCCAGGGCTTCTTCAGAGACGGCGGGGGCAATGATAACCTCGACAAACTGACGTTCGATAATGGCGTTGGCCGTATCCTGATCCAGGGGACGGTTGAACGCGATAATGCCGCCAAAAGCGGAGGTGGGATCGGTGGTGAAGGCGCGCGCATAGGCTTTGTGGATGTTTTCATCCACCGCTACGCCGCAGGGGTTGGCGTGTTTGACAATGACGCAGGCGGGTTGGTCAAAGGTTTTTACCAGCTCCAGCGCGGCATCCGTGTCGGCGATGTTGTTGTAGGAAAGCGCCTTGCCTTGCAATTGGGTTGCCGCGCTGATAGAGGCTTCATCCCAGGCGCGCTCCACATAGAAGGCGGCCCGTTGATGGGGGTTTTCCCCATAGCGCAGGGTCTGTTTTTTGACAAACTGACTGTTGAAGGTGCGCGGGAAGGGGTCGCTGGCGTCTTCGTTGAACAGGCGGCCAAAGTAGTTGGCAATGGCGCCATCGTAGCGGGCGGTTTGTTCAAAGGTTTTGATGGCCAAATCAAAACGGGTATCGGCGCTGAGGGCGCCGTCGTTGGCTTGCATCTCTGCCAGCACCCGGGCATAGTCGGCCGGATCGGTAATGACCGCCACATCTCGATGGTTCTTGGCTGCGGCGCGCAGCATGGTCGGCCCGCCAATGTCGATATTCTCCACCGCTTCTTCCAGGGTGCAGTCGGGGCGGGATACGGTCTCTTCAAAGGGGTAGAGATTGACCACCACCATGTCGATGGGCTGGATGCCGTGTTCGGCCATGATGGCGTCATCCACGCCACGGCGACCCAGTAGTCCGCCATGAATTTTGGGGTGGAGGGTTTTGACCCGACCGTCCATCATCTCCGGGAAACCGGTATAGTCGGATACTTCCGTCACCGGGATATTCGCTTGCTGCAGGATGCGGTAGGTGCCGCCCGTGGAGAGGATCTCCACGCCCAGGTGGCTCAGTTGGCGGGCGAAATCCACGATGCCGGTCTTGTCGGATACGCTGATAAGCGCGCGGCGGATGGGTTTCATGGTGTGCTCCTTTATTCAATCTCGATTCGATACAGGGTAATTTTTCGATGGAGGGTATTGCGGTTGATCCCTAAGATACGGGCCGCATGGGTGCGGTTGCCGCAGGTGCGCTTGAGGACATAGCGGATCAGCGGCGCCTCCACCTGTTCGATGACCAGATGGTGCAGGTTGGTGATCTGCTCATCTTCCAGGGTGGCGAAATACTGCTCCAGGGCGCTTTCCACCGCATGGGCCAGGTTGATGGGATCAGGCTGCTTCATGAATCAGGTTCTCGATCAGCTTGAGCTGGGCTCGGGGGGTGTCCAGCCGGTTGAATGCGTTACGGATGGCATCACAGCCATGGGGAAAATGGCGCTGGGCGTACCAGATGACATGCTTACGCGCCATGCGTACGCCAACGGTCTCGCCATACAGGGCGTGTAACCCGCTGATGTGTTCCAGCATGGTGTCGATCACCTGCCCACGCTCGGGCGGTTGCCAGGGTGTTGCGGTCAAGGCGGCATTGATCTGGGCAAACACCCATGGATTACCATAGCTGGCGCGCCCCACCATGACCCCATCCGCGCCCGTATATTCTAATACACTGCGGGCCTTTTCGCCGCTGTCGATATCGCCATTGGCAATGACCGGGATGGAGACCGATTGCTTAACCGCTGCAATGGTGTCATATTCGGCGTCTCCCTGGAACTTTTGCCTTCGAGTGCGGCCATGGATCACTACCATCTGGATGCCGCAATCTTCTGCCATGCGCGCCAGTTGGGGCGCGTTGCGGCAATTTTCATCGGTTCCTGTGCGCATTTTCACGGTGACCGGCACATCCACCGCCGCGGTGACCGCTTGAAAAATGGCTGCTACGGTTTTGGGTTGGCGCATGAGTGCGGCGCCTGCGGCCACATTGCAAACCTTTTTTGCCGGACAGCCCAGGTTCAGGTCGATGATTTGCGCGCCCTGTGCCACATGCCAGCGCGCCGCTTCCGCCAGCATGGTGGGATCATAGCCCAATAGTTGGATCACGCGGGGGGCGGGTTCGGACAGATCGGCCCTCCGCGTGCAGGATTTGCGCTGGGTGCGCAGTTGCGGTTTGCTGTGAGTCATTTCAGCCACGGTATAGCCTGCACCATGACGGCGGCACAGCTGACGAAACACCCGATCGGTGACACCCGCCATGGGTGCCAGCATGACCGGGTGAATGGTAAAACCGCCCAGACGGATGGGCGTGATCATGGATCAGAAAGGATCCATGGCGTTGATGACCTTCTTGACCCCTTTCACTTGGGTGACCGCATCAATCGCCTTCTGCGCTTCCTCATCATTGACCAGTCCCATCAGATAGACGGTGCCATCAAAGACAAGCACATGAATGGTGGCGCTGTTAATCCCTTTGGTAGCAATGAGTTTGGCTTTGATTTTAGCGAGTAATAGCCCATCTTGCGTAGCGCGTTGTCTGCTTAAAGGTTCACCCACTTCAACCCGGTTATAGACCTTCTCTACATAGGGAACCTGTTGGGCCAGCTCGGAGAGGGTTGTCACCATCTCTTCGGAAGGCACACGCCCTACCAGTAGCATTTTGTGATTGAACACCTTGACAATGACCCACTCCGGATTGATATGTGCCTCTTTAATCAACTCGATCATGGCCTGTTGCGCCTGTTCATCTTCGCGGATAGTTTGCGTATCCCGCCGCTCAGAGCCAAAGTAATAGCCTATCCCGCCGGCAGCGCCTGCCAGGATGAGCGGAGCAGTACAGCTTTGTAGGGTGGGCAAAAACCCCAGGGCAGCAATCAGCAATAGCTTTTTCATGGTGCATCAGCCTGTATTAGTTGTCCGGAAGCATTGTATTTTAACCACCTGAGACGGCGGTCCCACAGATTATCGTCCCGGTAAAGGTGACCGGTCAGTCCATTGAGGCAGCTTTTGGCTGGAGGCGGGGTGAGCATCAGTTGCAGTGCATCGCTGCCCCAGGCCTGTAGCGGTG
>DQVN01000006.1 GCA_015661715.1 Sulfurivirga caldicuralii | reverse complement strand
CTGGCAGAACAGCGTGAGGGGGTGGATATGTTGGCGGAAAAGTTTGTTGAGGTCATTAAGCAAGAGCGGGAGCAGGGGTTGCAGGAAGGGTTGCAACAAGGGGTGCAAAAAGGCCTGAAGGAAGCGGCGATTAGATTGCATGAGAGTGGTTTTAGCGCAGAAAATGTGGCATCAACCTTAAAGCTCGATCTCCAGCAGGTCAAAACCTGGCTAAATGAGCGTGAGCAATAATCTTTTGGCAGGTTGGTGATGAACGAATAATTTCCAGTTATTCTATTCCGCCCTCATCCCTGTTTAATAAGGTAAGGCAGACCAAATCATCCTACACCCAGTGATGGATAGAGGTTTTTTAGATTTGCGAAGACAGCGTAAGCGTCTTAAGTTGAAACAGTGACCGCAATAATGCAGTAGCATAGCTGCCAGCTGGAAGAAAAAAGGATAGTTGCAGTTCCCTTTTTTCCTTCACATAGTACCAGTGTAACACTTGAGGTATTACGCGCAGGGGACGGCGCATTTGACGCATGCGCACCTTGTGCCAAAGGGGCTCAAGGTCAGCAAACCGCTTTAACACGGCGCGTTCAATCACCGCGGCCCTGCTCCGGGGTTGCAACCCGCCCTCCCCCGGCAACGGACCGGTCGGATGCACATCTCCCTCCACCACCCGCATAGCCAGCGCTTCACTGCCGTCATCCACGAAACAGCGCGTCGAGCCCGCCAACTGTAGCACATCGCCCGGAACATAGCGTTGCCAGCAGTCCTGAATGACTCGTTCAGCCAATACGGCATTAAACACCAGGCTTCTTAACACGGACAAATGCCGAGCGCGTACCGCTGGCCGGATACGAGGACAGCCTGCCTCGACCCACGCCCAAGCCCGGTCGATATTGGCGGCGTCTCGACCGAAGCGCTGCATGCCATAGTAATTGGGAAACCCCACCTGACGAATCTCTGACAGACGCTGAGACACTGCGTCCGGTGTGGCATCAACTTGACGCAAGGTGATGACAAAGCGGTTGCCTGACAAAGCCCCCGTCTGCAGTTTACGCCCGTGACGACAGGCCTTTAGCACCCTGACACCATCCAGTTGCAAGGTGGACAGATCAGGCTCCACCTGACCCGGCAACCACAGGCTGAACCACTGGCGGGTCACCCCATGACGATCCTTCAGACCAGCGCTCCCCACATGCCGGGATGAAATGCCCACCCAGCAGGCCAGTTGTTGCGCTACCCATGCCGTATTCTGCCCCCGCTTCTCCACCCACAGCCACAGATGTTCCCCCGTGCCCGACAGGGAAAAAGGCAGCACCTCCTCCACCTGAAAATCTTCCAACTGCTGCTTAAATAATGCCTGACCCAAAGGTGGCCAGGGCTGGACAGTTTCCATAGGCTCTCCAGATATAAAAATCCCCGGCATGAGACCGGGGCGTGGATTCACCACATGCAGGGTTACAGATTACGAAACAGCTTTTCGCTCATGGGCACAGCCTTGTTATTTTTAGGCCGATCTGGATAGATCTGAATCAACAACTGAGCGATATTACCCTGTTTGATATGATCATGAATCAAGGTGCGACTATCCAGGGGCGAGTCTTTATTGATATACATATACAACACCTTGTCCTGACATTTCGGATTCTTGGCGGTGGCCAACGGGCGGATCCAGCCCTCCCCCTCGAACTTAACGCCATCTTTTGCTACAAAGACCACACGATGCCAGTATTGACTTTCAATCGGTTTATCAAAGCAGATACGGATGGCGCGGTCAAACAGGCCGGACCCTCGATCCAGATTAACAAACTCAACGCTTTCAACCTGAATCTTTTCCTGACCACAGCCTGCCAGGATGCCCAGCAATAGCGTCAATAGCCACCAACGCCCCATGACCCATCCTCCTATACCTGTTGCACACCGGCAATACGCCAGCGATCCTGACCATCTACCGGCCTTACCAGATGCCACACTTCCGTAAAGCCCCGACTCGACGCACCATTCTCCCGTACAAAACCACTGAAACGCACACTGACCACAAACTGATCCGCATCATAATCCCAATCGATGATTTGGGCCGTCACCTGCTCAATTTCCGTCTGATGCTCACCCGGGCGAATGGCATCGCGAATCTGCTCAAAACACGCCTCAGTACAATAGCTTTGCAAAGTCTCCACATCCCCCGCATCCCAGGCCTGTTGCACCGCCTTAAAGTTCTCTTCCAGCGAGGCAGTTAAAGCGTGTTCATCAAACCATGCTGGCGGTGCAGGCAAAGCATTTGCCTCTTTCTCCACTGCCTCCGTCTCTGTATCGGCCACACCACTACCAATCTGCAGTGGCGTGTGGCGCATCGAATGCGATACTTTCTGTACCGTGGCAGCTGCGGGGGCTAAGGCTGCCCTCTGACGGCGGCGGAAAAACCAAAACAGTCCCCCAGCAATCAATAATAAAACCAACCAGTCAGCGGCCGTCATCCCCTCAAATGCCCCGCCGAAAAAAAGCGCCGCCAATAAACCACCGGCTAATAACCCCCCCAGCAGCCCCGCCTTACCTGCGGCCGCCCCGCTTGCAGCTGCACCGGTTTGCGCTTGTTTGCCCGATTGCTGTACCGGCTTTTTCTGATCCAATGCCCGGTATTGAATCGGTTTTTTGTAGCCAAAGCTCTTGCCGCCGCCGAATTTGGCCGCCTGAGCGCCGGAGAAAACCAGCATCCCAACGGCTATAAAGACAATTGCCCAACGCATTCCAAACATAAACTCGACTCCTTGTATTTCAAACTCTTCCTCGGCATTATACGCAAACGCCCGCATACCGCGGGCGCACTGACTGAATCCGGAGACAAACAGATCACGCTGGCTGGCTGACACATAAAATATCCGGCGCCCTTTCACCATTCACCGCTAAATTTTCCAACGCATCCTGTAGCTTAAGACTGACCTCTTCCAAACGAACCAGCATATCAATCGCTTTGTCCTGATCGCCTGCCAGATGATATTCCAACACCTTACGCCCCAAGACATGCAACTCATTATGCAGCGGTTCAATGTCCCCATACCCGGGCAATTTGCTATAACAGTCGCGTCCCTCACCGGCATAATACCAACGCCCAAGACGACAGGCTTTGGGATTATCAATATCTTCCGGTCTCAGATCTTCCCGCAATCCCATTAGCGCCCGATAAATTTCCATCTTATAGACCACATGATCCATCTTGGCATTCATAACAAAACTGCGCAATGCCCCTGTGCTGACCACCTGCTCCAAGCGATTCTCTACCTCAGCCACCTTACCCATATTGGCACCGGCTTCCTGGCTCAGCTCATTAAGCGATCGGCTGTCATCAGCCACCTGTGCCATACGCTTACGGGCCTGTCCCACTTCCTGCTGCACCAGATTGATCAAACGGGAGATATCCGCCGTCGCGGTGGCTGTTCTTTGGGACAGGGCGCGCACCTCATCCGCCACCACAGCAAAACCGCGTCCCGCATCACCAGCTCGGGCCGCTTCAATGGCCGCATTCAGCGCCAAAAGATTGGTCTGCTCTGAAATGTCCTCAATCATGCTCACAATACCGCCAATCTCCTGTGCACGTTTCTCCAGACCATCTACAGCCGTAGCGGTTTCACTGGCCTCATCAGTTAAACGCGCGATTTTATCGGCGACGTCATGAATTTGACGCTGGGTTTTGGCCACCACCTCTTTTCCTTCAAACAGACCTTTCCGCCCCATGGCCAGGCGTTCTCCCAACTGACTCAACCCGCCCTGATAGGCCTTGCATCCTTGATAAAAACGCTCATAGGCCTGACTCATTTTTTGACAGTAGTCCGACAGTAAAGGCTGCATCCCTTGCCCTGCTTGCCCTTCCTGCGCTGCCTGCCCATCCCGCCGCAGCTTTTCTTCCAGCGCCCGCTTTTCTGCCTGCAACTGCTCAATCTGATGTGCCAACGCGGCAATCTTTTCCTTTTCTTTTTTACAGCCAAACATCATCTATTTCCTTATCTCCACCTACCCAGTCAAAGCTTAACAAGCATCATTCATGCCATTTCCAAGCACAATTTCTCCTGCATCTCACGCTTCCTTGACTGCCCGGGAAACGGTATAGTCCCGCCCCTGCTTGACCTTCTCGTAATGGCCGAAGACATCCTGCATATGCCGCTTCATAAACTGGCGCAGGCCATTGATGGTGACCACCACCATCTGCCCCCCCGGCGCCAAAGCCTGATAACTGTCCCACAGCAGTATAGATAGCAACTCTTTGCCCACTTTGGCAGGAATATTGGACACCACGGTGGTAAAGCGCACATCCTTAGGCACCTGGGACAGCCCATTGGACAGATAGGCCTGCGCATGCCCCAACCCATTGAGCCGCGCATTTTTATTGGCATAATCCACCGCCACAAAGTCCTTGTCCACCATATGCACCTGCCCTGCCGGTGCCTGAGCAGCGATGGCCAGACCCAGCGGCCCATAGCCGCAGCCAATGTCCAGCGCCACCTCATCCGAACGCACTTGCAAATACTTCAACAACAATGCCGTGCCACTGTCGATCTGTCGCGGGCTGAACAGCCCCCAGGTGGAATGAAAGGTCAAATTGCGCCCGGCCAATTGCGCATCAAACACTATATCCTGCTTCAACTGAGCAATGGTCTGTGCATCCATCATCCTCTCCTCCCAAACAGATCATTATAATGTGCCCATGCTCGATACTCTGAACCCCCAACAACGCGCCGCCGTCGAAGAAACAGACCGTCCCTTGCTGGTGCTGGCCGGCGCAGGCTCCGGCAAGACCCGTGTTATCACAGCAAAAATCGCCCATCTGATTCAAAACAAGGGCCTCAACCCACGTAATATCTTCGCCGTCACCTTTACCAATAAAGCAGCCAAGGAGATGAAGGCCCGCGTCGGTACACTGATGGCGGACAAACCGCCCCGGGGGCTGAATGTGTCCACCTTCCATACTTTCGGCCTCAACTTTCTCCGCCGCGAAGGCCAGACTGTGGGGCTGAAACCCAACTTCACCATTATGGATACCGCCGACACCCAACAGTTGATCAAAGAGCTGCTGAAAAAGCACGACATAGATGCCGAGCTGCTCACCAGCCTGCAACAACAGCTCTCTAGCTGGAAAAACCGCCTGATCACCCCTGATCAGGCCCTCTCCCGGGCACAGAGCGAAACCGAACAGTTCGCCGCCCAACTGTATGTGCGCTACCAGAAGCAATTGCGCGCCTATAACGCCGTGGATTTTGATGACCTTATCGTCCTGCCGGTGCAGTGCCTACAAGCGGACACTGAAATCCGCCTGCGCTGGCAGAACCGCGTGCGCTATCTGCTGGTGGACGAATATCAGGACACCAATGCCGTACAGTATGCGCTGGTGAAACTGCTGGTGGGGCCGGAAGGCCGGTTCACCGTGGTGGGGGATGATGACCAATCCATCTATGCCTGGCGCGGCGCCGAACCGGAAAATATGGCGCACCTGCAACAGGACTTTCCCCATCTGCGCGTTATCAAACTGGAACAGAACTATCGCTCCACCAACCGCATTCTTCAGGCGGCCAATACCCTGATCGCCCGCAACCCCCATGTGTTTGAAAAACGACTGTGGTCGGACATGGGCTTAGGCGATCCCATCCGTGTGATCGCCTGTTCCGACGAGCAGACAGAGGCCGACCGGGTTGTCGCCGAAATGCAGGTGCACAAATTCAAACACAACACCCGTTGGCAGGACTATGCCATCCTCTACCGCAGCAACCACCAGGCTCGCCTGATCGAACGCGCCCTGCGCGAGCAGAATATCCCCTATGTCCTCTCCGGCGGCCAGAGCTTTTTTGACCGTGCCGAAATCAAAGATGTG
>DQVN01000142.1 GCA_015661715.1 Sulfurivirga caldicuralii | reverse complement strand
CCACTTCTGCCAACTGGTCATGGGTCAAGGAGAATTCCTCTAACAAACGCGCCAAGCCATGGGCTTGTTCAATGGGGTTGAGATCTTCCCGTTGCAGATTCTCGATTAACGCCAAGGCCAGTGTGGTCTGGTCATCCGCTTCGCGTACGATGACCGGCACCTGCTTTAACCCCGCTTGATGGGCCGCCCGCCAGCGCCGTTCCCCTGCAATAATTTCATAGCCGTCATCAATGGGGCGCACCACTATCGGCTGCACTAAACCCTGCGCCTTGATGGATTCGGCCAATGTCTCCAGCGCCACTTCATCAAAACGCTGGCGCGGCTGATAGGCACCAGGCTTGAGCTGATCCAACGCCAATTGTTCAATACGTGTACTGGGCGCCACCCGCGCCACCTTATCCGCATCGCCAATCAGCTTGTCCAACCCCTTGCCAAGCCCCCGTTTCTTCTTCACCATGGGTGATTCCTCAGATTGCCAGTTTGCGGGAAAGTTCATTGGCCAGCGCCAAATATGCCATGGCACCGGTGGAATGCGCATCATAGTCCAGTATGGATTGACCGTAGCTGGGCGCCTCCGCCAGCCGCACATTGCGCGGCACAATGGTGGTGAGCACCTTCAGACCAAAGTGGGCTACCAGCTCGTTGGACACATCATTGGCCAGATTGTTGCGCCGGTCATACATGGTGCGCAACAAGCCATCAATCTGTAAACCGGGATTCAAGCGTTGCTGCACCGTTTCAATGGTTTCCATTAAAGCAGACAGCCCCTCTAAGGCAAAATATTCACACTGTACCGGCACCAGCACACCATCGGCTGCCACCAAGGCATTCAATGTCAGCATATTGAGCGTCGGTGGACAGTCAATTACAATGGCATCGTAATCCGCACGGATCGAAGCCAGCACCGCCCGCAGCCGCCCCGGCCCCAGCGCCTCTTCCAGCAGGTCCACTTCCGCGGCGGTCAAATCTCCATTGGCCGGCAACACATCCACCCCTGCCGTTTCACGATGGGCAATAACTTCCGTCAGGTCGGCCTCATCGGTGAGCACCTCATAGACGCTGGCTTCCAGGGCGGCCTTGTCAATCCCAAGGGAGACGGTGGCATTGCCCTGCGGATCCATATCCACCAACATCACCCGCTTATCCAGCCGCGCCAAGGCAGCCGCCAGATTAACCGCGGTCGTGGTCTTACCCACACCGCCTTTCTGATTGGCCACTGCCATCACCCGTGCACTCATTCATCCGCCTCCTTTAGCACCACCAGCGTGCGCCGCGCGGTCAAAAACGGGACTGCAATATCCACGATCCGCGCCACTTTTACCCCTTGCGGCAGCGTGTCCACTTCCCGTTCACCATGCCCCTTCATAGCCCACCAACACCCTGCTGGCGCCAACAGGTGGCGCGTTAATCGCACAAACGGGCCCAGTTCGGCAAAAGCACGGGAGATAATGCCCTCAAAACGGGTATCGACCTGATACTGTTCCACCCGCGCCTGCACTGGTGTCACATTTTCCAGCCCCAGTTCCCGGATCGCCTGGCGCACAAAACGAATTTTTTTGCCATTGCTGTCCAACAGATGAAAATGCCACTGCGGCCGGGCCACCGCTAAAACCAGACCGGGAATGCCGGGCCCCGTGCCCACATCTAACCAGCGCGCACCCTGAAGATAGGGCAACACCGCCAGCGCATCCAACAGGTGTTTGATCAATATCTGTTGTGGATCGCGGATGGCGGTCAGGTTATAGGCCTGATTCCATTTGTGCAGTAAAGCGACATAGTCCAACAGTTGCTGCTGCTGCGCCGTGCTCAATTCAAGCCCCAACTGTTCACTGCCCTGCAGCAAAATGTAGTGTAAATGGTTCATGGGGCTTTGGCCGCGGCTTTGCGCTTTTTCAGGTGAATCAGCAGCAGAGAGATGGCCGCCGGTGTCACCCCGCTGATGCGGCTGGCCTGACCCAAGGTGGCAGGACGGTGCTGTTTGAGCTTCTGGCGCACCTCATTGGACAGCCCAGCAATGGCGTCATAGTCCAGATCATCTGGCAGTGGGGTGTTTTCCGCCTTGCGCAACCGTTCGATCTCCGCTTTCTGCCGTGCGATATAGCCCGCATACTTGGCTTCGATCTCCACCTGCTCCACCACCTCATCCCGCTCCACGCCTTCACCAAAGCAGTCCAGCTGACGCAGCGCCGCATAGGTCACACCCGGGCGCTTGAGCAGGTCAAACAGGCTCTGTTCTTTGGACAAGGGCGTATTCATCAGCTTTTCGGCTTTTTTAGCCTCCGGATGGTGGGGATGGATCCAAGTATCCCGCAGACGTTGCAATGCCTGCTCCAGGGCTTCCATCTTGGCTTCAAAGGCCGCCCAGCGGGCATCGTCCACCAACCCCAAACGACGGCCCACGGGCGTCAGCCGCTGATCCGCGTTGTCCTCCCGCAGCATCAGACGGTACTCTGCACGAGAAGTGAACATGCGATAGGGTTCTTGGGTGCCTAAGGTGATCAGATCATCCACCAACACACCCAGATAGGCCTCATCCCGCCGCGGATACCAAGGGTCTTTCTCCTGCACTTGCAGCGCCGCATTCGCCCCCGCCAGCAAGCCTTGGGCTGCGGCTTCCTCATAACCGGTGGTGCCGTTGATCTGCCCGGCGAAGAACAAACCAGCGATTGCACCGGTTTCCAAGGTGGGTTTCAGGTGACGCGGGTCAAAATAGTCGTATTCAATGGCATAGCCCGGACGCACGATACGGGCCTGTTCCAGGCCCTTGATCGAGCGCACCATCTGCACCTGCACTGCAAACGGCAAACTGGTGGAGATGCCATTGGGGTAAAGCTCATTGGAGGTCAGCCCTTCCGGTTCAATGAAAATCTGATGACTGGGTTTATCGGCAAAGCGCACCACCTTATCCTCAATTGAGGGACAGTAGCGCGGCCCCACCCCTTCGATCACCCCCGCATACATGGGAGACTGATCCAATGCCGCCTGGATGATCTCATGGGTGCGTTCATTGGTATGGGTAATATGGCAAGGCACCTGTTGCGGATGCATCTCCACCGATCCCATAAATGAGAATACTGGCGGCGGATCATCCCCCGGCTGCTCGGTCATGACGGAAAAATCCACCGTGCGTGCATCCAATCGAGGCGGCGTGCCGGTTTTCAGACGGCCGACCGGCAGGTTCAGCTCACGCAGACGATCCGCCAAACGGTTGCTGGGTTCATCGCCCGCTCGGCCGCCTTGATAGTTGTTCAGACCGATATGAATGCGTCCACTCAGAAAAGTGCCCACGGTCAACACCACAGCGCGGGCATAGAATTCGAGCCCCATGCGGGTGATAACGCCCGCAATGCGGTCCTGCGCTAAAATCAGATCTTCCACCGGCTGCTGAAACAGGTCCAGATTGGGTTGATTTTCCAGGCGGGTGCGAATGGCCTGACGGTAGAGCACCCGATCCGCCTGGGCTCGCGTGGCGCGCACGGCTGGCCCCTTGGAAGCATTGAGTATGCGGAACTGGATACCCGCCTCATCAATGGCCAGCGCCATGGCCCCGCCCAGGGCATCCACCTCCTTGACCAAATGCCCCTTGCCGATGCCACCAATGGCCGGATTACAGCTCATGGCCCCCAGGGTGTCGATATTGTGAGTCAACAGCAGGGTGCGCACCCCCATGCGCGCTGCGGCCAAAGCCGCCTCCGTGCCTGCATGGCCGCCACCGACCACAATGACATCGTAATGCTGAATATCCCGATCCATGGCCTTCAGAAACCCAAAAAATGTTATTTTACCTTAGAGACGGTGCTGGCCACGGCCGAGACGCTGGAACGACCAGCGGCACTGTCCTATTGACGCAAGAGTCGATCCAGAGGCCAGTGGGCGTTGAAATCCGCCCGATAGGGGTTGATGTCCAACCCACCGCGGCGCAGATAACGGGCATAAACCAACAGCCGCTCAGGCTGACAGCGGCGTTGAATATCCATAAAGATGCGCTCTACACACTGCTCGTGGAACGCCCAGTGATTGCGGAAAGAGACGATATAACGCAGCAGGCTGGCCCGGTCGATGCGCTGGCCGCGATAGTGGATCACCACCGTTCCCCAGTCCGGCTGACCGGTAACCAGGCAGTTGGATTTGAGCAGATGGGAGTAAAGCGTCTCCTCGACCACCTCTCCCCCAACCCTCAGGTGCTCTGGCGCCAGATCATAGTCGTCAACGTCAATCTCCTGATCATCCAGACACACCCCTGCCGGGGCCGCCACACACCCTGGCGCCTGCTCCACATGAAACAGGGTCACCTTGACCGAGGCGCCACAGGCGGCGGACAAATCCCGCGCCAAAGTGGCGCGCACTTGCTCCCAATTGTCAAAGCAGGTCTGATTAAAGCTATTGAGATAGAGTTTGAACGACTTGGACTCAACCAGGTTGGCGCTGGTCGCATCAAAAACAAAACGCGCCACCGCCACTTGGGGCAAGCCCTTGGCATTCAACCAGGACAGCTCATACCCCGTCCACACATCCACCCCCACAAAGGGTAGTGAATCGGCTGTAATACCCAGTTCATCACGCTTGTCCTGACGGGGAATAGCCACCAGTAAGCGGGGATCATACTGACT
>DQVN01000033.1 GCA_015661715.1 Sulfurivirga caldicuralii | reverse complement strand
CCGAGAAGTACTTTGCCCTGTTGAAAGTGGAACAGATCAACTTCGAAGACCCGGAAGTGGCCAAACGCAAGATCGCCTTTGAAAACCTCACCCCCCTGCATCCGGCCCGGCGCATGAAACTGGAGTTGGGCAACGGTTCCACCGAAGACATTACCCCGCGCATTATCGACCTGGCCTCACCCGTGGGCTTTGGCCAGCGCGGCCTGATCGTGGCGCCGCCCAAATCCGGCAAGACCGTGATTCTGCAGAACATCGCCCACTCCATCGAACACAACTATCCGGACGCTTACCTGATCGTGTTGCTGATCGACGAGCGCCCGGAAGAGGTGACCGAAATGGAGCGCACGGTCAAAGGCGAGGTGGTGGCCTCCACCTTTGACGAACCGGCGCAGCGCCATGTACAAGTGGCCGAGATGGTAATCGAAAAGGCCAAGCGGCTGGCCGAACACAAAAAGGATGTCATTATCCTGCTGGACTCCATCACCCGCCTGGCTCGTGCCTACAACACGGTAGTGCCGGCTTCGGGCAAAATCCTCACCGGCGGGGTGGATGCCAACGCCCTGCACCGGCCCAAGCGCTTTTTTGGCGCAGCGCGCAATATTGAAGAAGGCGGCAGTCTGACCATCCTGGCCACCGCCCTGGTGGACACTGGCTCAAAAATGGACGAGGTCATCTTTGAAGAGTTCAAAGGCACCGGCAATATGGAGCTGCACCTGTCGCGCCACCTGGCGGAAAGACGCATCTTCCCCGCCATCAACATCACCAAATCCGGCACGCGCAAGGAAGAGCTGCTGATGAGCCCGGAAGAGTTGCAGCATGTATGGATTCTGCGCCGCTTCCTCAGCACCATGGACGAAGCCGAATCCCTGCGCACCCTGATCGACCACATGAAACAGACCAAGACCAACGCAGAGCTGTTTATGGCCATGAAGAGCGCAGCCAAATAAGCGGTTGATTTCTATTGATTTCAATCCTATAATGGCGCGTTCTCAAAGTGACACGCTTTTGAACCGAATCTGAAACAGGACATTGCTATGAAACCAGGCATTCATCCCGAATATCGCGAAGTGGTGTTCCAGGACATCTCCACCGGCACCACCTTCCTGACCCGTTCCACCGCCAAAGCCAATGGCACCATCGAACTGAACGGGAAAGAATATCCTTTGATCCGCGTGGAAATTTCCAGCGCCTCCCACCCGTTCTATACCGGTAAGCAGACGCTGGTGGACACCGAAGGTCGTGTGGAGAAGTTCCGCCAGAAGTATGGCGTACGCAAGTAAGCGTACCCGCTTCCGCTAAAAGGCCGCGCTCTGTCGCGGCCTTTTTGTTTTGGCCCGCTTTCTGCTACCATGACCCGCATGAAAAGCCTGCTGTTGCCCCTGTTAATCCTCTTTTCCATCACCGCCACGGCGGGCGAGGACGACTGCCTGCCCACCGACCCGGACAAACTGCAGTGGAAAAAGGTGCAGTATGTCAGCAACGGCAACAAGCTGGTGGTGGACAACCGTTTTCTCATGCTCGAAGGCATGGTGGCCCCCGAGCCGGGCAGAGCGGATAACTGGACCCACCGGGAAGACGACCCGCTGACACGACAGGCCAAACTGTTTCTGCTGAAGCTCTTCGCCAATCACGCCATGGAAGTGGGCATTGAACACGACCAAAAGGTCTATGACCGCTTTCTGCGTGAACTGGGCCACCTCTATTACCGGGACAAGCAGGGGCGCATCCACAGCGTGCAGGTGGCGTTGCTGGAAAACGGTCTGGCCATGGCCGCCACCAATCCGCCCAACCTGAAGCATCAGCGTTGCTATTATGCGGCGGAAAAGCGCGCCCGCCAGCGGGTGGTAGGCATCTGGAAAGTCGCCCGGGATTACCCCGCCCTTAAATACCCCCTCATTCCCAGCGATAAAATCGCCGGTGATGACAGCGGCTATCGCATTATCCGTGGCCCGGTACAGCGCATCATTTCCGTACGCGGCTATGAAGGCTTCAATCTGGACACCACCGGCATCCGCATTCCCAAAGAGGATTTCCAACGCTACTGGAAAAAGCGCATGCTCCAGCGCCTCAAAGGCAAGACCGTGGAAGTACGCGGCCGCCCCTATTATGTCAAAGGGCACATGTACATGGTGATCCGCCATCCCAACGCTGTCAATCTGCTCAATCCCGTCTATGCCGATAGCGTAAAATAACCGCTTTACCCATTGACAGGCTCAACACCATGGCCGAACTGAAAAATGACCGTTTTTTGCGCGCGCTGCTGCGCCAACCGGTGGACCGTACCCCCGTGTGGATGATGCGTCAGGCCGGTCGCTATCTGCCAGAATATCGCCAGACCCGCGCCCAAGCCGGCTCTTTCATGGATCTGTGCCGCAACACGGAGCTGGCCACGGAAGTCACATTACAGCCCCTGCGCCGCTTTCCCCTGGATGCGGCCATTCTGTTTTCCGACATCCTCACCATTCCCGATGCCATGGGCCTGGGGCTGCGCTTTGCACCGGGCGAAGGCCCCCTATTTGACCACCCCGTGCGCAGTGGCGCGGATGTGGCCAAACTGGGCGTGCCGGATATGGAAGACGACCTGGGCTATGTCATGGATGCGGTGCGCAGCATTCGCAGCGCCTTAGCCGGGCAAGTGCCCCTGATCGGCTTTTCCGGCAGCCCCTGGACCCTGGCCACCTATATGGTCGAAGGCGGCAGCAGCAAAACCTTTGGCAAGGTCAAGGCCATGATCTACGATGACCCGGATACCGCCCACCGGCTGCTGAGCCTGCTGGCCGACGCGGTGACCGCCTACCTCAACGCCCAGATCCAGGCCGGTGCCCAAGCCGTGCAGATCTTCGATACCTGGGGCGGTGTACTCACCCCGCGGGATTATCAGACCTTTTCCCTGGATTATATGGCACGCATTATCGACGGACTGATTCGCCAACATGAAGGGCGGCGCGTGCCTGTCATTCTCTTCACCAAAGGCGGGGGTCAGTGGCTGGAGGCCATGGCCGCAACCGGCGCCGATGCTTTAGGACTGGACTGGACCACCTCCCTGGGCGAAGCCCGCCGCCGCGTGGGCGACCAGGTGGCCTTACAGGGTAATATGGATCCCTCCATGCTGTATGCCTCGCCCGAACGCATCCGCCACGAGGTGGAAGCCCTGCTCAACGACTTCGGCCCGGGCAGCGGCCATGTGATGAACCTGGGCCACGGCATCCATCCCGATGTGCCCGTGGCCCATGCACAAGCCTTTGTGCAAGCCGTGGTGGAGCTCAGCCCCCGTTTTCATACCTAAAGGGACAAAACGCTCCCAAAAAGCGGTCCTACAGACCGCTTTTTTATAGCCACTGCCTTAGCAAGCCAAGGCGGCGCTCCAGTCAGCGCCGCACCGGCCTCTACTCCACCGGCTTGAACTCCTCCGGCAGCGCCACCTCCTCATCGCCAAAGAGAAACTTTTCCATCTCCTCCTGCAGGAACTTGCGCGCCTTAGGATCCAGGCTGGAGAGACGGTATTCATTGATCAGAATTGTCTGATGTTGCAGCCACTGCTTCCAGGCCTCCTTAGACACGTGCGCATAGATCTTCTCACCCAGCGGCCCCGGAAATGGCGGATGATCCAGCCCTTCCAACTCCTGCTTCAGTTTCACACACATCACTTTACGACTCATGGGCAATCTCCTTCAGTATCCGTTGAACCGGTTTGGGAACGGGGGCCTTCAGCGCCGCCTGCAACGGCCACCACCGCCCCACCTCCATCGGCGGGCAATGTTGTTGAGTGTGCCACAACCAGGGCGTGATATCCAGATGAAAATGGGTAAAGGTGTGACGAAAACCGGCCAACGGCTCTCCGCAAGGCTGCTCGACGGCAGGCAGCACCCATAACCCGCCCCACAGTCCGTCGTGATCACGCTGCACCAACCACACCTGATCGT
>DQVN01000004.1 GCA_015661715.1 Sulfurivirga caldicuralii | reverse complement strand
GAGCAGACGTTCGTCGCAGCGGATGGCCAAATTGATCAGTACATCCTGCTTTTTGCTTTTTTCATCGGGGTTGATGCCCACATAGGTGCGCAATAGCAGGTTTTTGATGCGGATGATACCGGTTGTGTACTGGTGGTCATGGGTCATGATGGTTGCGGCGCCTTAGGGTATTTACAGGGCTTATGTATTTTACCTGGAGTGGAGGGGCTTACATATTGTCGCGCATCTGGGTTTGTCGTTTCTCTCCCATTAGTTGCAATGACGCCAGCCACTGGGGCCAGTCGCTATTCGGTTGGCCATGGGGCATGGTGTAGAGGGGTGGGTCGATCAGGGTGCGCAGCTCTGACACTGTTTGTTTATCTCCCTGGCCGGTGAGATCATTGATAACCACGCCGATGCAGTAGAGGCCGCGGTGGCGGATGGCCTCCAGGGTTAGCAGGGTGTGATTAATGCAGCCCAGCTTCAAGCCCACCACCAGCAGCACAGGGAGATTTAAGGCTTTGGCCAGGTCGGCATTGAGGGTGTTATCCGCACCCAGGGGTGAGAGGAAGCCGCCGGCCCCTTCCACCAGCGTCCAGCTATTGGGCGGTGCTTTACATGCCTCAAGCAGTTGAGGTAAGCGGGTGTCCAGTCCGGTTTCTTGCGCGGCACGGGCCGGGGAGATGGGTGGGGCCAACTGAAAGCGGGTAACCTGATGTGTGGGTTCACCGCTGGCATGTGCCAGTAGTTGTGTGTCTTCGCTCAGCAGGTGCTCGCCAACCTGGGTTGCGCCGCTGGCCACGGGCTTGCGGGCGCAGATGAGGGGAGCCTCCTTGAAATTTTTACCGGCAAAATTTTCCACCTTCTCAGGGGTGGATTTAGATGCCGTTTGAGCGGTCAATGGGCGTAAAGTGCGCAAAATATGGGTGGAAACCCAGGTTTTGCCCACCTCGGTGTCGGTGCCGGTGACAAATAAGCCTTGTTGGGGCAGTTGCCAGTCAGTCATCGGGGTTTTCAATCAGGCGATCCTTGGCTTCAGTGTATTTTTCGATGGTTTTTTTCACCACATCATCCG
This sequence comes from Sulfurivirga caldicuralii, assembly GCA_015661715.1. Lineage (GTDB taxonomy): Bacteria > Pseudomonadota > Gammaproteobacteria > Thiomicrospirales > Thiomicrospiraceae > Sulfurivirga > Sulfurivirga caldicuralii_A. The sequence continues at coordinate 16,297 of DQVN01000004.1, read as the reverse complement.
GCAGCTCGGGGCCGGGTAGCGTCTTATCCCAATCGATGCTTTCCAGATAGTCGCGAATATATTGTTTGTCGAAGCTTTTGGGGTTGGTGCCGGGTTGCCAGTCCTTGGCGGACCAGAAGCGGGAACTGTCGGGGGTGAGGATTTCGTCGATCAGGTAGAGTTGTCCGGCCTCATCCAGACCGAATTCAAACTTGGTATCGGCGATGATCAGGCCGCGTTTGCGGGCATAGTCGGCCGCCTGCGTGTAGAGCTGGAGGCTGATCTGGCGTACCTGCTCGGCAAGTTCTGCGCCAATGCGCTGCTGCATCTCAGCATAGGAGATATTGATGTCGTGATCACCCACTTCCGCTTTGGTGGAGGGGGTGAAGATGGGTTCGGGCAGCTTGTCGGCCAGGCGCAGCCCTGCGGGGAGTTCAATGCCGCATACTGTGCCGTTTTCTTGATAGGCCTTCCAGCCGGAGCCTATCAAATAGCCGCGCACGATGGCCTCAATGGGCAGGGGCTTGAGTTTACGCACCACCATGGCGCGACGGCTGATCTGTTTGCGCTCCGCCAGCGTGAGATGGGGGGTGATATCCAGCGTCTGGGCCAGGTGGTTGGGGACGATCTGCCGGGTGCGGTTGAACCAGAACTCGGCCAGCTCAGTGAGAATCCGTCCCTTGCCAGGAATGGGAGTAGGCAGGATAACATCAAAGGCGCTGATGCGGTCGGTGGTGACAATCAGCATGTGCTTTTCATCAATGGCGTAAATATCCCGCACCTTGCCGCGGGAAAGCAGCGGCAGGCTGGTGAGGTGGGTGTCGAAGACGGCGTCCATGGGTGCTCCTTACTCCTCATGAGGCGAAGGGTTGGAAAAGGCCTTGTCGGCATGGCGTCCTGGCGCCTGGCGTCCAGTGCCCATGCGGCGCTTGCCCCAGCGGTCCTGGTGATCTTTGTAGGGGTATTTCAGGCTGCCGTAGCGCAGTGCTAAAACGGCCAGGGCCAGCACCAGAATGGTGGCGGCAATCATTAGCATGGCGGTGGCGTCCAGCTCTTTCATATCCAGGATCAAAAAGCGGGCCAGCGCCACAATGGCAATGTAGAGGGGCAGGCGGATGGGCAGCTTGCCCGATTCCAGATAAAGGGCGGTCATGGCCAGCACTTCCAGATAGAGAAACAGCATGAGCAGGTCGCCCAGGGTGACCTCTCGCCTTTCAATCATCTGCAGAATATCCGTGCCGGCGGCATAGATGGTGGCTATGCCGATAATCAGTAGGCCGACGATCTCCAGCAGATGGATGACCTGCTTTCCCCCTTGGGCAATTTTGAGCATTGACATAAGGCTATCTCTGTCCCATGGTAAAATGGATCGGATCATTTTAAAGCAAAAGGAATATGAGCCATGGCGAAAAAAGAGAACTGGATTGCCCCTTCCATTCTGTCGGCGGATTTTGCCCAGTTGGGTCAGGATGTGAAAGATGTGCTCAATGCCGGCGCGGATGTGGTGCATTTCGATGTGATGGACAATCACTATGTGCCCAACTTGACCATTGGGCCGCTGGTGTGCGAGTCATTGGCCAACTATATGAGCCGTGAGGGCCTGAAGGCGCCGATTGATGTGCATCTGATGGTCAAGCCGGTGGATCGCATCATTCCTGATTTCGCCAATGCGGGCGCGGATTATATTACCTTCCACCCGGAGGCTTCTGAGCATATCGACCGCTCATTGCAGTTGATTCGCGACAGTGGATGTAAGGCGGGCCTGGTGTTCAACCCGGCGACGCCGTTGGATTATCTGGACTATGTGATGGACAAGATTGACATGATTTTGATCATGTCCGTCAACCCGGGCTTCGGTGGGCAGAGTTTTATTCCCACGGCGCTTAAGAAGTTGAAAGAGGCGCGCAAGCGCATCGATGAGAGTGGTTATGACATTCGCCTGGAGATCGACGGCGGGGTGAAGGTGGAAAACATTGCCGAAGTGGCTGCGGCCGGCTGTGATACCTTTGTGTCCGGCTCCGGTATTTTTGGCAAGGCCAATCCTAAAGATCCAAACCGTTTCGATACGGTGATTGCACAAATGCGCGAAGCATTGGCTAAGGTCGGCTGAGCGTGATGTACATGTTTCATGATCCCCGCCATCGGCGGGGATTGTGTTTTATAAGATAAAGACGGGGCTACATTATGGAAAAGATCCGCCCGGATTTTGTTCTCATCGATCTGGATGGCACCCTGATTGATTCGGTACCTGATCTGACCTACTGTGTCGATGAGATGCTGAAGCAGTTGGACATGCCGCCCCGAGCGGAAGCGGCGGTGCGCAACTGGGTGGGCAATGGGGTGGAGCGCCTGGTGCGGCGGGCGCTGATCAACGCCCTTGAGGGAGAGCCGGATGAAGCATTGTTTGCCAAAGCCTATCCCATCTTTCTGCAGTTGTATAAGGAAAACACCTCTAAGCGCTCTCAGGTGTATCCTGGTGTGCTGGAAGGGTTGAGGTGGTTGAAGGAGAATGACTATAGGTTGAGCTGTGTCACCAATAAAGCCGAGGCGTTTACCGTGCCCCTGTTGCAGGATAAAGGCCTGTATGACTACTTTGATGTGGTGGTCAGCGGAGATACCTGCAGCAAGAAAAAGCCCGATCCGGCGCCGTTGCTGTATGCGGCGGAACAGATGGGGGTGAGCCCGGATCATGCGCTGATGATCGGTGATTCCAAGTCCGATGTCAAAGCGGCACGGGCGGCGGGCTTTCATATCTTCTGTCTGCCCTATGGTTATAACCACGGTGAGGACATTCGCCATTACAATCCGGATGTGTTGATCGATTCCATGGCGGATCTGCCCAAATATCTCAAGGCAAAAGGGGAATAAACACGCCATGCAAGCCGCCGACTTCTACGCCCTGACCGACTATGACCGTGTGCCGTTGGTGCGCACGCTGCTGTCCGATTTCGACACGCCTTTGAGCGTGTGGCACAAGTTGGTGGATGGGCCTTGGGCCTATCTGCTGGAGTCGGTGCAGGGCGGGGAGAAGTGGGGGCGCTATTCTATTATCGGCCTGCCTAGTCGGGAGCGTATCGAAGTGCGCGGGCACCGCGTGCGCCAATGGGTGGGTGGGCAGGTAGTGTTGGATGAGGCGGTTGACGACCCTTTGGCATGGATCGAGGCCTACCGTCGTCGTGTGCGCGTGGCGGAACGCCCGGGTCTGCCCCGTTTCCATGGTGGGTTGGTGGGTTATTTCGGCTATGATACGGTGCGCCTGATCGAGCCGCGCTTGGCGGACAGCGCGCCGCCCCATGACCCTTTGGGTACGCCGGATATCCTGTTGCTGCGCTCGGAAGAGGTGGTGGTGTTCGATAACCTCTCCGGTCAGGTACACCTGATCGTCCATGCGGATCCCAATAGGCCAGGCAGCTATGAGGCGGCGCAGGCACGCTTAGATGCATTACAGCAGAAACTGCGCCAGCCGTTGGTCGTGCCGCAGGATGCGCCTTTGGCCGAAGCGCTGGATGAAAGCCAGTTTGTCTCCAGCTTTGGCGAGGAAGCCTTTAAGGCGGCAGTGGAGCGGATCAAGGATTATATTCTTGCCGGGGATGTGATGCAGGTGGTCATTTCCCAGCGGCTGTCGGTGCCCTACGATCAGGCCCACAGCATGGATTTGTACCGGGCGCTGCGCCACCTCAACCCGTCCCCCTATATGTATTATCTGGATCTGGATGATCATCAGGTGGTGGGTTCATCGCCGGAAATTCTGGTGCGTCTGGAAGGGGATGAGGTAACCGTGCGCCCCATCGCCGGCACGCGCAAGCGCGGCGCCACGCCCGAACAGGACCGGGCATTGGAGGCGGAGTTGCTCAATGATCCCAAGGAGATCGCCGAGCATCTGATGTTGATCGACTTGGGGCGCAATGATGTGGGTCGCATCGCTGAGCTGGGTAGTGTCAAACTGACAGACAAGATGGTGATCGAGCGCTACTCCCATGTGATGCACATTGTCTCCAATGTGACGGGCCGGTTGAAAGCGGGCCTGGGCGCCATGGATGTGCTCAAAGCCACCTTTCCAGCCGGGACTGTTTCCGGCGCGCCCAAGATCCGCGCCATGGAGATCATTGACGAGCTTGAGCCGGTGCGCCGAGGCATCTATGCCGGGGCGGTGGGTTATCTGGGCTGGCACGGCAATATGGACACCGCCATCGCCATCCGCACCGCCGTGCTCAAGGACAACCGCCTGCATATTCAGGCTGGCGCCGGCGTGGTGGCCGACTCCATCCCTGAGCTGGAGTGGAAAGAGACCATGAACAAGGCCCGCGCCCTGTTCCGCGCCGCCCAGTTTGTCAGCCAGGGGTTGAAGCCATGAACGATCGGGTGCATAGTGCGCTGGACAAGCTGCAGCGTCAGGGTGAGCGCCTGCTTTGAGGATGAAACCATGCTGTTGATGATCGATAACTATGACTCTTTCACCTATAACCTGGTGCAGTATTTTGGCGAGCTGGGCCAGAAGGTGGAGGTGTATCGCAATGACCAGATTACCCTGGCGGAGATCGAGCGCCTCAAACCGGATTATCTGGTCATTTCGCCTGGCCCTTGCACGCCCAATGAGGCGGGCATTTCGGTGGCGGCTATCCGCCACTTCGCTGGCAAGATTCCCATTTTCGGCGTCTGCCTCGGGCATCAGTCCATCGGTCAGGCCTTCGGCGGCAAAATCGTGCGCGCCCGAACCGTGATGCATGGTAAAACCTCGCCGGTATGGCATACTGACCAGGGGGTGTTCAAAGGGGTGGAGAATCCGGTCACGGTGACCCGTTATCACTCCCTGGTGATCGACTGGCAGAGTCTGCCGGATGTGCTGGAGGTGACCGCCTGGACGCAGACGGAAGCGGGTCAGCCTGATGAAATCATGGGGGTGCGGCACAAAACCCTGCCGGTGGAGGGGGTGCAGTTCCATCCAGAGTCCATCCTCACAGAAGCCGGACATGCCATGTTGAGTAACTTTCTGGAGCAGAACCGATGAATTTACCGGCTACGCTGAATAAGCTGTTGCAGCGCGAGGATCTGTCGCAACCGCAAATGCAGGCACTGATGCGCGCCCTGATGCAGGGCGAGGCCACGGATGCGCAGATCGGCGCCATCCTGGTGGCGTTGCGCATGAAAGGCGAGACGCCACAGGAGATCGCCGCCGCCGCTCAGGTGATGCGCGAGCTTGCTGAGAAGGTGCCGGTGGGCAGCACCGAGCATCTGGTGGATACCTGCGGGACTGGCGGCGATGGCGCCAGCACCTTCAATATTTCCACCGCAGTGGCCTTTGTCGCCGCAGCCGGCGGGGCGAAAGTGGCCAAGCATGGCAACCGCTCCGTCTCCAGCAGCACCGGCTCGGCAGATGTGTTAGAGGCCGCCGGCGTCAACCTGAACCTGACGCCGGCGCAGGTGGCTGAATGTGTGGAAACATTGGGGGTGGGCTTTATGTTCGCGCCCAGACACCACAGCGCCATGAAACATGTCGTCGGCCCGCGTAAGGAGCTGGGTGTGCGCACCATTTTCAATTTATTGGGGCCGTTGACCAATCCGGCTGGCGCACCCAATCAGGTATTGGGCGTCTATGATGAGGCACTGTGCGATGTATTCACCCAGGTGCTGGATAGTTTGGGTAGCCGACATGTGATGGTGGTGCATGCCGATGATGGGCTGGATGAGATCAGCATTGCCAGCCCCACACGGGTCAGTGAATTGAAGAATGGACAGATCAAGCCCTGGTGGATCGATCCGGCGGATTTTGATGCGGCCCATGATTCCCTGGCGCCGCTCAAGGTCAGCAATGCGCAACAGAGCCTGCAGATGATCCGCAGCGCCTTTGCTGGTGAGCCTGGCCCCCACAGCGACATTATCGCCCTCAATGCCGGTGCGGCCCTGTATGTGGCCGGTATTGACGATAGTTTCGCTGAAGGTGTGGCCCATGCCCGCCAGTTGCTGGCCAGCGGCGCAGCGCAGGAGAAACTGGATGCGTTTGTTGCCATGACGCAAGAATATGGCACATAGCCTATGTTACACTACTGCAATTATTTTCTTGTCTTGTTAGGGTGCGCTTATGCCTGTTGCATCTAAAACGCAGCCACATACCCAGTCTCATCGCCCCTATGGTCATCGGCAACAACAAGCCGATGTGATCAAATCATCCGTGATTGGTAGTGCCCGTCTGGAAGGGGTCACCACGCGGATTGAAACGCAGCTTGATCTGCAACGGCGTTTTGAGCAGGTTTTCGGCCGACATCAATGAGCCTCATCTTTTCCCAATGGTGCCAGATTCTGCAAAAATGGCTACACCCACCATTCTAAAAAAAATCATTGCGCGGAAGCAGGCGGAAGTGGCGGATGCCAAGGTTTCGGTGCCCCTCGATGAGCTGGAGGCGCGGGCGGCTAGCGCGCCGGTGGTGCGTGATTTTGTCGGCAGTTTGCGCAGCAAGCTGGCTGAAGGGCGTAGCGCTGTGATTGCGGAAATCAAAAAAGCATCCCCTTCAAAAGGCGTGTTGCGGGCGGATTTCGATCCTGCCGCCATAGCGCGCAGTTATGCCTGCCAGGGGGCGGCCTGTTTGTCTGTGCTCACGGATCGGGATTTCTTCCAGGGGGCACCGGAATACCTGCAACAGGCCCGCGCCGCGTCCGGTTTACCCGTGCTGCGTAAAGATTTCATGATTGACCCTTATCAGGTAGTAGAGGCGCGCGCCATGGGTGCCGACTGCATTCTGCTGATTGCCGCCTGTCTCTCTGATGCGCAGATGGATGAGTTGGCTGCCGCTGCCCATGATTATGGCATGGCCGTATTGGTGGAGGTGCACAATCAGAAAGAGCTGGCGCGCACCTTGGCGCTGAACACGCCATTGCAGATGGTGGGCATAAATAATCGCAATCTGCACTCTTTTGCGGTAAGCCTCAGCACCACGCTGGACTTGTTGCCCATGATTCCGGATGACCGGCTGGTGATTACGGAAAGCGGCATCCTCAGGGAGGAAGATGTGGCACTGATGCGCCAACACGGTGTGCATGCTTTTTTGGTGGGCGAGGCGTTTATGCGGGCGCCGGATCCGGGTGAGAAATTGGCGGAACTGTTTTTCAAGGAGTAGATCATGGACAAGGTGGCGACGGTCAAGTGGGTGGATCATCTGACCATGTTGGCGGAGACCGCCTCAGGTCATGGGCTGGTTATGGATGGGCCGCCGGATGTGGGCGGTCAGAACTTGGGGCCGCGCCCCATGGAGCTGGTACTGGCCGGGTTGGGCGGCTGCACCACGGTGGATGTGATTGTGATCCTGCAAAAAGCGGGTCAGGATGTGCGCGGTTGTCGGGTGGAGGTTTCCGCTGAGCGGGCCGATACGGTGCCCAAGGTGTATACCAAAATCCATGTGCACTATATTGTCTCCGGGAAAAATCTGGATGCGAAGAAGGTGGAGCGGGCGGTGAAGCTGTCGGCGGAAAAGTACTGCTCCGTATCCAGAATGTTGGAGCAAGCGGCGGCCATGACCCACGACTTTACCATCGAGGAAGTTGACTAAGCGCAATTTCCCGTTTGTAAGTTGTTCTAATGATTGACTTAGGGCGTAAAAGCAGGTATAAATTGCCCCCTTTCCAGACCTCTGGCTGGCGGTGGTTGTGCAGGCCATCACCCAGGGGTTTTTGTTTTAGCTGGTGCCGGTCCTGGCCGGTGGGGAGTGGGTTACGTCCCTTGCGTGCCCGGTTTGAACCAACACCTTTGTGGGGGTGATAGGAAAAAATGTCAGAAAATGTGCTGGTCACCAAGAATGACCATTTCGAAATCATTGAGAAGACCACAGTCATTGATGACAACTGGCCGACCCATGACCAGCAGGTCGGTGATACTACGCTGGACCATTTCATCTGCCGCGATGGGAAAGTCTTTGCCGGCACCCACCTGATCGTGGACATGTGGGGGGCGAAAAGGCTGGATAATCTGGAGGTGATGGAGCGCGCCCTGCGGGAGGCGGTGGATGCGGCTAAGGCTACCCTGCTGCATATCCATCTGCATCACTTTACCCCCAATGGCGGTATCTCCGGTGTGGCGGTGCTGGCTGAATCCCACATTTCCGTACATAGCTGGCCGGAGCGCGAATATGCCGCTTTTGATGTGTTTATGTGCGGTGATTCCGTACCGGAGAAGGCGGTGGAGGTGCTGAAGGCGGCCTTTACCCCCACACGGGTCGAAGTGGAGACGATTTTGCGTGGCGAGGTGCAGGATTCATGAGCGCCATGCTGTTTTCTGAAACCCTCCATGAGAGTTGGGCGCAGACCTTCAAAATGGAGCAGGTTCTGTTTGAAGTGCGCACGGAGCATCAGCATCTGGTGATCTTCCGCAACGCCTATTGGGGCACGGTCATGGCCCTGGATGGCATTATCCAGACCACTGAAAAAGATGAGTTTATCTATCACGAAATGATGACCCATGTGCCGCTGCTCGCCCATGGTGATGCCAAAAAGGTGTTGATCATTGGCGGCGGCGATGGCGGCATCCTGCGCGAAGTGGTCAAGCATGCCGCTGTGGAGGCGGTGACTCAGGTGGAGATTGATGCGCAGGTAATCGAAATGTGCAAGCAATACCTGCCCAATCACTCAGCCGGTGCTTTTGAAGACCCGCGGGTCACCATCATCATTGATGATGGCGTCAACTTTGTCCGTACCACCGATGAGCAGTTTGATGTGATTATTTCCGATTCCACCGACCCGGTTGGGCCGGGTGAGGTGCTGTTCAGCTCGCCGTTTTATGAGGGCGTCAAGCGCTGTTTGAAGCCTGGCGGCGTTTTCGTCGCCCAGAATGGGGTGGTATTCATGCAGAGGGACGAGGTGACCACCAGCGCTCAGCGATTGCGCCCCCTGTTTGCCGATGTGCACTTTTATCACGCCGCGGTGCCCACCTATGTGGGCGGGGCCATGACCTTTGCCTGGGCCACGGACAATACCCCGTTGCGTCAGCAGCCGGTGGAGGTGATTCGCGAGCGTTTCGAGCGCAGCGGCATTCAGACACGCTACTACACGCCTGAGGTGCATGTGGCCAGCTTCGCCCTGCCGCAGTATGTGCTGGCGCTGATGGGCTGACAGAGCGGTTGTGTTGCGATAGACTGAGCAGGCGCCCCCACCGAGGGGCGCTTGTGCTTTAGGGTATTTTATGGACGCCAAGGAACTGAACCACCATTTTGCCTCCCACGCCCATCCGGCGCCGTTGAGCGACTATGATCGTGCCGCCCTCAAACAACTGGCGGAGATCCACGGCACCCCCCTTTTAGTCCTCAACCTGGCCGCGGTGGATCGCCAGTATCGGGCGTTGGCGGCGGCGCTGCCGGGGGTGAAGCTGTTTTATGCGGTCAAAGCCCTGGCCCATCCGGCATTGCTGGCGCGGCTGAATCAGTTGGGAGGATGTTTTGATCTGGCCACCGCCGGTGAGGTCAATATGGTGCGGGATCTGGGCATCGCCGCCGAGCGCTGTATTCATACCCATCCGATCAAAAAGGATAGTGAGATCCGCGAGGCGTTGGATTTCGGCTGTACCCGTTTTGTGGTGGACAATCTGGCAGAGGTGGACAAGTTCCTTCCCTATCGGCAGACGGTGGAGCTGATTGTGCGGGTCAGCTACCGCAGCCAGGATGCGGTGGTGGACTTGAGCCGTAAATTCGGCTGTGCGCTGGAGGAGCTGGATGCGCTGTTGGCCCATGTGGACAAGCAGGGGTTGACGGTAAAAGGGCTCTCCTTCCATGTGGGCTCCCAGTCCACCAGTCCAGCGGCCCATGTGCGCGCCATTGAGGCCTCCATCGAAGCCATGGCCCGCTTTGACAAGATGGACTGGCAGTGGCTGGATATCGGTGGCGGTTTTCCGGTGCCCTATCAGACACCGGTTATGCCCATTGAGGATTTCTGTGCCCCCATTCGCCAAGCGCTGGCGGCGGTGCCAGAGGCGGTGGAGATCTGGGCGGAACCAGGGCGGTTTATCGCCGCGCCAGCCATGATCGAGCTGCTCAGTGTTATGGGCAGGGCGCGTCGTGGCACCCGCATGTGGTACTACCTGGACGATGGGGTCTATGGGGCGCTGTCCGGACAAATCTTTGATCATGCGCTCTATCCCATCGGTCTGCTCACGCCCCGGGAGGGCGCGCGGCTGCCCAGCGTGCTGGCCGGCCCCACCTGTGATTCCATCGATGTGATCGACGAGGATATCGATCTGCCGCCGTTGGAAATCGGTGATGTGCTGGTGGCGCGCATGATGGGCGCCTACACCCTGGCCTCGGCCACGGAATTTAACTTCTACCCCAAGCCGCAGGTGGTGGTGGTGGAGGATCTGAGTAGCCAGCCATAGCATTCCGTGGCTCCCTTCGGCGGAGGGGCATCAGCAACAGCGCGCTGAGGTCGGCTTTATACCGTCTGGTCAGGCACAGTGGTTTTCTGTAAGGTGATCGCCGAAGGGGGGTCCCCCGAATTTTTTAAGCGCAAATTTTGTCGCCCCATTTTGATAAAAATTTCCTATAAAAATCTCGATTTTTATCGTTTTATAATGCTTTTTCTCTTTTTGGAGTAGGGCGATGAAATATCTGAAACCCATGGTGTCCGTTGTGCTCATCCTGGCCTTAGCTGTGGGCGGGTTTATGTGGTTAAAGGCCACCAAACCGCAGGTGGAGACGCCGCCTGTGCAGGAGAAGCGCTGGCCGGTGGCGGTTCAGGCGGTGCAAGTGGAAACCCTGCGTCCGGAGCGCACGGTGTTTGCCCAGGTCAGTGTGCCGCAGCAGGTACGATTGCAAGCCCCCTTTGCCGGTTGGGTAGAGGCGGTGCCAGTCAAGCCAGGGATGACGGTGGCGCCGGGTGAGTTGTTGCTGCGTCTGGATGATACCGATGCCCGTGTTCTGTTGGCGCAGGCACAAGCGGATGTGGCCGATCTTGAGGCGCAGATTCGCTTAGAACAGTTGAATCTGGCGGCGCAGAAAAAACTGGTGGCGCGCAAGCTGGCCAATGAGTTGAGTGTGGCGCAGTTGCAGGCGAAGCTGGCGCAGCTCAAGGCGCGGTTGCAAAAAGCCCGTTCACGCCTGCTGCAGGTGCAGCGGGATGTGGCCAAGGCGGCGATGCGGGCGGATTCCTCTTTGCGCATTGTGGCGGTGCAGGTGGGGCCAGGGGAGCGGGTGGCGCCGGGCCAGTTGCTGTTGAGCGCCTATGATCCGGCGGATCTGGAGCTGTCGGTGGTGGTGCCCGATCGCCTGTGGCGGCAGGCAGCGGCTCAGGCGGCGCAGATGCGCCTGGTGGATGGGGCGGGACGCGTCTATCCCTTTGCCCGGGCGGCGGCTGAGCGCACGCCGCTGGGGGTGAAGTTGTGGTTCAGCGCGGCGGGCAGTGCCTTGACCTTAGGGGATCTGCAAAAGCTGACCTTGCAGTTGCCGCCCGTGGATGCGCTGGCGGCGGTGCCCTATAGCGCGCTGTATGGGGCGGATCATGTCTATGTGGTGGAAGGGGAGCGGTTACGGCGGGTGGCAGTGACCTGGCTGGGCGAGATCACCCGTCAGGGGCGCACCCTGGCGCTGGTGCAGGGGTTGTCTGCCGGGCAAAAGGTGCTCATTACCCACCTGCCTCAAGCCATTGATGGGCTGAAGGTTTCCGTTCAAGGCGGGCTGCGGCCATGAGCGCCTTTCGTTCCCACGGTCTGATCGGTTTGTTCGCGCGCCATCCGGTGGCGGCCAATCTGCTGATGCTGATGCTATGGATGGCCGGAGCCGTGGCGCTGTATAAGCTGAATGTGCAGTTCTTTCCCAACTTTGCCCTGGATATGGTGCAGGTGCGCGTGGTCTGGCCCGGGGCCAATGCGGAGGATGTGGAGCGGGCCATCACCGTGCCCATTGAGCAGGCGTTGCGTAATGAGGACGGGTTGGATGAGATGACCTCCGTCTCGTCGGCGGGGGCATCCTTGGTGGTGCTGCGCTATCAGGATGGGGTGGATATTGTGGAGGCGGTGGATCGGGTGCGTCAGAAGGTAGACGCCCTGCGCAACCTGCCCCAGGACATTGAAAAGCCGATCATTGCACGCTTTATCCGCTATGAGCGGGTGGCCAAAGTCACCCTCGTGTCTGAGACAGGCGATCTGCTGGCGCTGCGCCAATGGGCGCGGGATTTTGAGCAGGAGTTGTTGCGCCGTGGCATCGACAAGGTGGATTTTATCGGCCTGCCCCCTTTGCAACTGAAAGTGGCGATGCCCCTGGAAATGCAGCGGCGCAGTGAGCGCACCCTGGCCCAGTGGGGCGCGCAGCTCGCTGCTCAGAGCCTTGATCTGCCCGCCGGCACTGTAGGCGATACGGAAGGCGGGCGGGAGCTGCGGGTGTTGGAACAGGCGCGGGATCCGCTTGCGCTGGCCCGCTTGTCGATGCCTTGGGCGGATATGCCCCATCTGCAGTTGAGGGATGTGGCTCAAGTGCATTGGGCCGTGCAGCGCTATAGCCCGTTGGCGTGGGTGGGGCAGGCCCGGGCAGTGACGCTGGAGCTGAAGCGCGCCGAGGAGGGGGATACGCTCAAGTCCGCGCAAATTATGGCCCAGTGGCTGGATGAGACCCGCCCCAAACTGCCGCCGGGCATGCAGTTGATTGTGCATGATGAGACCTGGTCATTGGTCAAGCAGCGCATGATGTTGCTGGTGGAAAATGGTCTATCCGGCCTGCTGCTGGTGGTGGCGATTCTCTATCTGTTCATGAATGGACGGGTGGCCTTCTGGGTGGCGGTAGGCATTCCCACCAGCTTTGCCGCCGCGTTGGCGATTTTGTGGCTCAGCGGGGGCAGCATCAACATGATCAGCCTGTTTGCCCTGATCATGGCCCTGGGGATTATTGTGGATGATGCCATTGTGGTGGGCGAGGATGCCCTGGCCCACTATGAAGCTGGTGAGACCCCGCTACAGGCAGCCGAGGGGGGTGCACATCGGATGCTGGCGCCGGTGACCGCAGCCAGCTTGACCACGGTGGCCGCTTTTCTACCGCTGATGATGGTGGGCGGGGAGATGGGCAAGATCATGTTCGCCATTCCGCTGGTGATCATCGCCGTCATTATCGCCTCGCTGATCGAAAGTTTTCTGGTGTTGCCGGGGCATTTGCGCCATACCTTTGCCAAGCTGCATCAGCGCCAGCCTTCCCGCCTGCGTCAGCGGCTGGAGGCGGCCATAGATCATTTCCGCTTTGTCTGGTTCCGAGCGCTGATCCGCTGGGCGCTCCATCATCGCGCTGTGGTGCTGGCAACCACCCTAGGGCTGATGATCATGGCGGTGGGGTTGCTGGCCGGTGGCCGGTTGGGTTTTGTCTTCTTCCCTTCGCCGGAGGCGAATAAGATTAACGCCTGGATTCAGTTTACCGCCGGCACGCCGGCACAGCAGACCCAGGCCTTTGCCAGACGGGTGCTGGCGGCGGCCTATCGGGCTGAAGCGGAGCTGGAGCCGGGCGTGCTCAAGGTGGCGCAGATGGTGCTGTATCAGTCGGAGCGGGCCACAGGTGTTAATCATGCGGCGGTACGCATCGAGCTGAAAGATTCAGATCAGCGCCATACCCGCAATGCAGATTTTATCGCCGCCTGGCGTAAGCATATCGGCGCGCTGCCACCGGGTCTGGAGCAGTTGAGTATTGCCGCACCCCTGATGGGTCCCTCCGGTAAGGATTTTGAAGTGCAACTGTATGGCGCGGATCCTCGCCGTCTGAAACAGGCCTCGCTGGCGTTGCAGCAGGCGCTTGCCCAACTGCCCGGTGTCAGCAGCATCGAGGATGATCTGCCCTACGGTCGGGATCAGCTCATTCTCCACCTGACCCCTCAGGCCAAGGCCCTGGGGCTGGATGTGCAGAGCCTGGTGGGGCAGTTGAGCAGCGCCCTCTCCAGCCATCTGGTGCAGATCTTTACCCGCGGGCAAGAGGAAGTGGCGCTGCGCATTGCCCTGCCGGATGAAGAGCGAGACAGATTGTCGCTGCTCAAGTCGCTGTACATCCAGACAGCCCAGGGCTGGGCACCGTTAGATCAGCTGGTGTGGTTCGGTCATCAGCAGGGCTTTGATGTGTTCCGTCATGTGGATGGGCGTCTGGGGGTGACGGTGCGGGCGGATGTGGACGCCCATCAGAACAATGCCAACCGCATTCTGGCGCAGTTCAAGCAGACCCTGTTCCCGGAATTGGAAAAGCAATTTGGCGTCAAGGTCAATCTGCAGGGGCGGGCGAAGTCGCAGCAGGAAACACTTACCGATATGAAGATTGGCATGTGGGTCGGGGTGATATTGATCTATATCATCCTGGCCTGGGTATTTGGCAGTTATGGTTGGCCGCTGTTGGTGATGACGGCCATACCCTTTGGCCTGATTGGCGCCATTTTCGGCCACTGGATCATGGGGTTGGATCTGACCATTCTTTCCCTGTTTGGCTTCTTCGGTCTGGCGGGTATTGTGGTCAATGACTCCATTATTCTGGTCAGCTTCTATAAACAGTTGCGCGAGCAGGGGATGGCCGTTCAACAGGCGCTGGAAGAGGCGGCGGTTCGCCGGGTGCGCGCCGTGTTGCTCACCTCCCTGACCACCATTGCCGGTCTGCTGCCGCTGCTGTTTGAAAAGTCGCTGCAGGCGCAGTTTCTGATTCCCATGGCCACCTCCATCGCCTTCGGTCTGATGGCCTCCACCCTGCTCATCTTGCTGGTGGTGCCCGTGCTGCTCAGCCTCTATGAGCAGATGGCGCCGCGGCGGCTATCTGCTTGAATTTTCAGTGTCTGTCGGGCGCCTAACTTGCAGAAAGGCCGTAATTGCGAGAAAATAGGTGGTTAATGTCACGATAAACAGGCTTGATCGCGCCTGGGTGCGGCGGGCCAAGAACCGAATTTTTACCAGTAAAGAGGACGCGCAGTATGCCAACTCGCAGAGAACTCGCCAACGCGATCCGTGCCCTGAGCATGGACGCTGTAGAGAAAGCCAAATCCGGACATCCGGGTGCCCCCATGGGTATGGCGGATATCGCCGAAGTGCTGTGGAACAGCCACCTGAAGCACAATCCTAATAATCCCAAGTGGGCTGACCGCGACCGTTTTGTTCTGTCCAATGGTCACGGCTCCATGCTGATCTACTCACTGCTGCACCTGACTGGCTACAACCTCTCCATTGAAGATTTGAAACAGTTCCGTCAGTTGCACTCCAAGACCCCTGGCCATCCTGAGTACGGCTATACAGAAGGGGTGGAGACCACCACCGGCCCATTGGGCCAGGGTATTACCAACGCGGTTGGTTTTGCCATTGCCGAGCGGACTCTGGCGGCCACATTCAACCGTCCGGGACATACGATTGTGGATCACTACACCTATGTGTTCATGGGCGATGGCTGTCTGATGGAAGGGATCTCCCACGAGGCCTGCTCTTTGGCCGGAACACTGGGGCTGGGCAAGCTGATCGCCTTCTGGGATGACAACAATATCTCCATCGATGGCCATGTGGACGACTGGTTCACCGAGGATGTGCCCAAGCGTTTCGAGGCTTATGGCTGGCATGTGATCCGGGATGTGGACGGTCATGACGCCGAGGCCATCGATCAGGCCATTCGTGAGGCGAAGGCGGTCAATGATAAGCCGACGCTGATTCAGACCAAGACCACCATCGGTTTTGGCGCGCCGAACCTGTGTGGTACCCATGACTGTCATGGTGCGCCTCTGGGTGAAGAAGAGATCAAGCTGACTCGGGAAAACCTCAACTGGCCCTATGCCCCCTTTGAGATTCCCGAAGAGATTTATGCCGCCTGGGATGCGCGCGAGAAAGGTCAGAAGCTGGAAGACGCGTGGCAGGCCAAGTTCGAGGCTTATCGCGAGGCCTATCCGGAGCTGGCGGCCGAATTTGAGCGGCGCATGAGTATGACGCTGCCGGCCCAGTTCGATCAGGTGATGATGGACTATGCGCGCCAGTTGCAACAGGAAGGGCCCTCTGTGGCGAGCCGTAAGGCGTCTCAGATGGCCATTGAGAAAATGGGGCCTGTGGTGCCGGAGCTGCTGGGTGGTTCTGCGGATCTGACGCCCTCCAACCTGACTGCCTGGTCAGGTTCCAAAAAGATCACGCGCACAGTGCATGATGGCAATTACATCTCCTATGGTGTGCGGGAGTTCGGTATGGCGCATATCATGAACGGTATCGTGCTGCACGGCGGCTTCCGTCCCTATGGTGGCACCTTCCTGATGTTCATGGAGTACATGCGCAACGCAGTGCGCATGGCGGCGTTGATGAAAGCGCCCACCATATTCGTCTATACCCACGACTCTATCGGTTTGGGTGAGGATGGTCCGACCCACCAGCCAGTGG